>JBFMAS010000138.1:0-14286 GCA_040755575.1 Thermodesulfobacteriota bacterium | reverse complement strand
GGCTCCTGCTCGAGCGGCTGCGCTTGCTGGTGGTGGCGCGGCTCGCCCTGCTGCTCTGCGTGGTGGTCCTGTCGGTCGCCGGGCTCGCGCTCTTCGGGCACGGCTTCGAGCAGCGCGACCTGTACACGGGCATCCTCTTCCCGATCGTGATCCTGACCATGCTGATCGAGCGCTTCTCGATCACCATGACCGAGGAGGGCGTCGGGCAGGCGCTTTGGAAGGCCGGCTCGTCGACCGTGATGGCGATGATCGTCTACCCGATGTTCCGCAGCGCGACGGCCGAGCACCTGATGTTCAGCTTCCCGGAGCTGGTGTTCGTCGTGATGGGGCTGCTCGTGCTGATGGGCGGCTACACGGGATACCGGCTCGCGGAGCTCGTCCGCTTCCGCATGCTCGCCGCTCCGCCGTCGCTCGCCGGGATCGAGCCCGCCGCGGCGCTCGACGAGGTCTCGGCGCCGGGCGACGAGCCGCGCCGCACGGGGGTCGGGCGTTGATCGGGATCCCCGCGGCGCTGCGCCGCGCCGGCGTCCTCGGGATGAACGGCCGCAACGTCAAGTACATCCAGCGGACCAACCCGCGCAGGCTGTACCCGATGGTGGACGACAAGCTGTTCACCAAGCGCATGTGCGCCTCGGCGGGCGTGCCCGTACCCCGCCTGCTGGGCGCGATCGAGCACCACTTCGAGCTCGGCCGCCTCGGCGAGATCGCGGCGCGGCACGCGTCGTTCGTCGTCAAGCCGGCGCGCGGCGCGATGGGCAACGGCATCATCGTCGTCGAGGGACGCGACGGCGACGCGTTCCTGCGCTCGGGCGGAAGGCGCGTCACGCTGGACGACATCCGCTTCCACGCGGCCGAGATCCTGGCCGGGCTGTACGCGCTCGCGGGCCACCTCGACCGGGTCGTGGTCGAGGAGCGGCTCGACGTGCATCCCGCGCTCGCCTCCGTCGCGAGCGGCGGCGTCCCGGACGTGCGCGTGGTCGTCTACCGGGGCGTCCCGGCGATGTCGATGGTGCGCCTGCCGACGCGCGCGTCGGCAGGACGCGCGAACCTCCACCAGGGCGCGGTCGGTGCCGGCATCGACCTGGCGAGCGGGCGCACCGTGCACGCGATCCTCGACGGGCGGCCCGTCGAGGTGCACCCCGACACCGAGCGCCGCATCGTCGGGGTGGCGATCCCGGACTTCGCCACGGTGCTGCGGATCGCGGTCGAGCTCGGCACGCTCACCGGCCTCGGCTACGTCGGGGTCGACGTGGTGGTCGATCCGCGCCGCGGTCCGGTCGTGCTCGAGGCGAACGCGCGCCCGGGCCTCGCGATCCAGCTCGCCAACCGCGCCGGGCTCGTGCCGCGCCTCTCGGCGATCGACCGCCGCGTCCGCGACGGCATGCCGGTCGCGGAGCGCGTCGCGCTCGGCGCCGACATCGCGCGCCGCTGCGGCGCCGCGCACGCGTGATGGCGACGCGCAGGGCATTCGTGCGGCGCGGAGCGACCGCGGTGCTCGGCCTCGCGGTGGGCCGCCTCGCGCACGGCGGCGCCGGTCCGGCGACGGCTGCGACCGCGAGCCCGGCGCCGTCGCCGAGCTCGACCTACGACGTGCGCTACGACGCGCGCATCGTGCCCACCGAGCGCGTCGCCCGCGTCACGATCGACGTCGGCCGCAATCCCGGCCTGCTCGACTGGCTGCGGATGCGCATCGACCCGCAGCGCCACTTCCGCTTCGAGGGCGACGGCGACATCGAGGTCGAGGACGACGTGGTGACCTGGCGCCCGCCCGAAGGCGACGCACAGCTCCGCTACAGCGTCCGCCTCGACCACCTGCACGACTCCGTCGGCTACGACGCGCGCTGCACCGACAAGTGGGCCCTGTTCCGCGGCGAGGACCTGGTGCCGCCCGTCACCTCCGACGCGGAGCCGGGCGCGCGCTCGGTCGCGACGCTGCGGCTGCGCGTGCCCGTCGGCTGGGAGATCGCGACACGGTTCCCGAAGCTCGACGACGGCACGTACTCCGTCGACCAGGCGCACCGCCGCTTCGACCGCCCGACGGGCTGGATCCTCGCCGGCAAGCTCGACGTGACGCGCGAGCAGATCGCGGGGGCCGACGTGTCGATCGCCGCGCCCGCGGGACAGGGGGTGCGCCGGCTCGACATCCTCGCGCTGCTGCGCTGGACGCTGCCGACGCTCGCGCGGATCGTCGGCCGGCTGCCGTCGCGCGTGCTCGTCGTCGGCGCGAACGACCCGATGTGGCGCGGGGGCCTGTCGGGACCGCGCTCGCTGTTCATCCACGCGGCTCTGCCGCTGATCTCGTCGGACGGCACGAGCACGCTGCTGCACGAGCTGGTCCACGTCGCGACCAACGCGCGCTCGACGGGCGACGGCGACTGGGTGGTGGAGGGTCTCGCCGAGTACTACGCGCTGCAGCTCCTGCTGCGCTCGGGCACGATCGGCGAGGAGCGCTACCGGCAGGCGCTCGACCGGCTCGAGAAGCGGGGCAGCAAGGCGCCCCGGCTGCGGACCGAGCACGCGAGCGGCGAGGTCACGGCGCGGGCGGTCGGCGTGCTGGCGCGCCTCGACGAGCAGATCCGCACGCAGAGCTCCGGACAGCGCAGCCTCGACGACGTGCTGCGCGCGCTCGCCGGCGAGCGCGTGGAGGTCTCGACCGAGTCCTTCCGCGCGCTGGTGGCGCAGGTGACGGGCGTCGAGCCGAACAAGCTCTTGGCGCTCAACGTGCCGAAGGGATGACCGCCCGGGACGTGCGCCGCCGCCCGCCGCTTTCCGGACGGTCCGGAGCGCATGGTCTTGCCCTGCGGCGCGGATCCAGGTTCACATCATCGAGCAGGAGGCAAGCATGCCACGCGCATCGTGGAACGGCGCCGTGATCGCCGACAGCGACGTCTTCGAGACCGTCGAGGGGAACGTCTACTTCCCGCCCGAGCGGGTGCGACGCGAGCACCTGCGCGACAGCGCGACGACCAGCGTCTGCTCGTGGAAGGGCACCGCGCACTACTACGACGTGGTGGTGGGCGACGAGGTGAACCACGACGCCGCCTGGTACTACCCGGACCCGAAGCCGGCGGCGCGCAACATCAAGGACCACGTCGCGTTCTGGCGCGGCGTCGAGGTGGAGCGCTGAGCCCCGCCGGCGAGCCGGGCGCGCAGCGCCCGCGCATCCCGTTCACGGCTCGTCTCTTCGCGCTGGGCGCGCTCGCGGCGCTCGGCGCGGGCTGCAGCGACGGCGGCGAGCCCGCGGGCGCGACCGTGCGCGAGCGCATCGCGGCCCTCGCCCCTTCGGCCAACGTCGGGCACCGCGGCACCGGCATGACCCGCCCGGGCCATCCGTTCCCCGAGAACTCGGTGTCCTCGTTCCGCGAGGCGATCCGCCAGGGCGCGGACGGCATCGAGCTCGACGTCGAGATCACGGCGGACGGCGGCCTCGTCGTCATGCACGACGACACGCTCGAGCGGACGACGACGTGCACGGGCTGCGTCAGCGCCTACACGCTCGACGAGGTGCGGGCGTGCCTGCTGCTCGACGGCGACGGCCGGCCGACCGCCGAGCACCCGCCGACGCTCGAGGAGTCGTACGCCGCGCTGCCCGACGACGCGCTGATGAACGTCGAGCTCAAGGTCTACGGCAGCGGCTGCGCGACGCCGGGCACGGGCGCCACGGCCCTCGCCGAGGCCACCGTCGCCGAGGTGCGCGCGCTCGGCGAGCTCGACCGGACGTTCTTCTCCTCCTTCGACGCCGAGGCGGCGGCGGCCGTGCTCGCGGCCGAGCCGGACGCGTACTCGGCGCTGCTGATCGAGGTCGCCGCGAGCTTCGATCCCGCAGCGGAGATCGCGCTCGCGCTCGAGCTCGGCCTCGACGCGATCCACCCGTTCTTCGTCATCGATCAGCCGTCGACCGCGAGCGCGCTCGCCGCCGGGCTGCAGGCGAACTTCTGGACGGTCAACACGGCCCAGGCCATGAACGAGAGCATCGACAAGGGCGCGACCGCGATCATCACGGACGAGCCCGCGATCCTGGCGGAGGTGCTCGCGGAGCGGCGCCGGGGGACATGAGCACGGCGGCGAGCCGCACCACCGAGCTGCCGTCCGCGCTCGACGTCGTCGAGCCCCTGCTCGCCTCGGCCAGGCGCGTGCTCGTCTCCCTCGATTACGACGGCACGCTGACGCCGATCGTCGCGCGTCCCGAGATCGCGCTGCTGGCGCAGGACGTGCGTCACCTGGTGCGCGAGCTCGCCGAGCTTTGCCCGACGGCGATCGTCAGCGGGCGCGACCGGGAGGACGTCGCGCGCCGGGTCGGCGTGCCGGAGGCGTTCTACGTCGGCAGCCACGGCTTCGACGTGGTCGGGCCGGAGGGCAGCGACGTCGCGCTGCAGCTCGGCGACCCCTACCTGCCCGCCATCGACGCCGCCGAGGCGCTGCTGCGCGAGCGCGTCGCCGGCATCGCGGGCGCGCTCGTGGAGCGCAAGCGCTACTCGGTCGCCACGCACTACCGGCTCGTGGCCCGCGAGGAGGTGGCCCGCGTCTCGCAGGTGGTCGACGACGTCCTGGCCGGCTTCCCCAGCCTGCGACGCGAACCGGGCAAGGAAGTCATCGAGGTGCAGCCAAACGTCGCGTGGGACAAGGGCAAGGCGGTGCTGTGGCTCCTCGAGGCGCTCGGTCTGGAGGACGGGCTCGCCTTCCACGTCGGCGACGACCTCACGGACGAGACGGTATTCGCGGTGCTCGCGGAGCGCGGCGTCGGCATCTTCGTCGGCGAGGACGACCGCCCGACGGCGGCGCGCTTCCGGCTGCGCGACCCGGGGGAGGTCAAGCAGCTCCTGCGGCACATGATCGTGCTGCTGCGCGCTCGCACCACCGGCCGCGCACGCGCCTGACACGGCGGGAAGCGAGAGCCGCGCGGTGACGACGCGCGCCCGCGCAGCCCGCACCCGAACGGACGTCAGCCCTGCACGACGACGAGCTGCGCGAGCACCAGGCGCGGAGCCGCGAGCACGTTGGCTGCAGGTGCGCGCAGCGCCGCGAGGTAGGGCTCGACAGCCGGCGGCTCGGGCGTGGCTCGCGACATTGCAGGTGGGCGTCGTATGAGCCGGCTATCCGTCGTCCCGGCTGCGATGCCAAAGAGCTCCTGGAGCGTGCTTCGCGTTCCGTGCCAGAGAGTCGGGTCGCTAAATGCTTGGCGTCTTCACCCACGATTCCCGCTCCGTCAGTGCTGCTCCTCGCGCTCGAGGCTCGTGCGTGGCTCGATGCCGGGAGTCTCGTGCCGGCGCTTCCACTGCCGAGATTCGCGCCGCGCGGCGACGGCCACCCGGCGCTGGTGCTGCCCGGACTCATGGCCAGTGAGGCCTCGACCGCCGCACTGCGCACGTTCCTACAGCAGCTTCCCGTCGTGCCCCTGACGAGCGGCGTCGTGCGTGCTGTCCTTTGCTTGGCGATCGCCGCGGCCGCGTGCACCAGCGAGGCGCCCCCGGCGAGCGCCCCGTCGCCGTCGCAAGCGCCCGCGGCAGCGGCGCGCGGGGCGGCACCCGCGTCGGCGTCGAGCGCCGCGCGCGGCCGGGCGCTCGCGCTGCAGCGCTCCGGAGAGTCGATCGATCTGCTCTGTCCGCTCGCGCAGGCCCTCGACCGCGACACCGCCGCGCGGGGCGCCTCGCTGGAAGGGTCGGCGACCGGTGAGGTCGCGCAGAGCGTGTGTGCGTGCGCGCCCGTTACCGGTCAGCCTTGTCCGCACGTCGCAGTGCGAAACGATCGCCGCCGCGCCGTGACGATCGCACCGGGCAGCGAGGTCGAGGCGACGATCGTGTCGAGCGATGGCGCGCGCGACGCGCCGACATCGCGCAGCGCCGCGGGGGAAGACGCGCCTGCCGTCGTCCGCTTCGCCGTGACCGGCACGGGGCCATGGGGCGTCCGCATCCCCGTCACCATCCGCGCGAGGGATGCCCAGGGGAGGCCCCTCGGCGAGTGGAAGCGCGCGGTGCCCGCGGGCGCGCGCTGGATCGAGCGAAGCATCCCGCTTCCTGCGGGGCACGCAAGCCCCGCGACGCTGGCGGTGCAGGTCGGCGATGCGATCGGCACCACGGGCGTCGCGAGCGCCGCAGCCGCGAGCGCGCAGAAGCCGGCGCGATCCCAGCCGCCGCGCATCGCGCTCGCGATGCCGCGAGCGATTCGCCCCGCGGCGCAAGCGAGCGGTGCTTCCGGACCCACCGCCGGACCGAGCAACGTGCTCGTCTACCTCATCGACACGCTGCGCGCGGACCACACCTCGGCGTACGGCTACTTTCGGCCGACGACGCCGCGACTCGAGCAGCTCGCGCACGAAGGCATCCTGTTCGAGAACGCGTACAGCACGGCCGGCCGGACGCGGCCGGCCACCGCGAGCCTGCTCACCTCGCTCTATCCGAGCTTTCACGGCGCGGCGGCCGGGTTAGGGCTGTCGTCGCAAGTCGCGACCCTGGCGGAGCGCTTCCGCTCCGCCGGCTGGTCGACCTTCGCGTTCGTGACGAACGGCAACGTCTACGGCCAGAGCTTCAACTTCGATCAAGGGTTCGACCGCTTTCTGTCGTTCCCCGGGCCGAACGACAAGCACGCACGCGCCGGCGAAGTGAACGAGCGCATCTTCGAGATCCTCGACCAGCTGCGCGACGAGCCCTTCTTGCTCTACGTCCACAGCGTCGACCCGCACGCGCCGTACGATCCGCCGGCCGGGTTCCGCGGCAAGTTCTCGGACCCGGCGTACTCCGGTCCGGTCGAGCCGATGAAGACTCTGGGCAAGGACCTGCGCGCGCTCGAGGCGACGCCGGCCGACGTCGCACAGATCAAGGCTCTCTACGACGAGGACATCCTGTACCAGGACACCATGCTCGGCGCCCTGCTCGACCGCCTCGAGCAGCTCGGCATCGCCGAGCGGACCATCGTGATCGTGACCTCCGATCACGGCGAGGAGTTCCACGAGCACGGCAACTGGTCGCACGGCGCGCGGCTCTGGGAGGAGCAGGTCCGCATTCCCCTGATCGTCAAGGTGCCGGGCGATCCCGAGCTCCCCGGGCTGCGCATCCGCGAGCCCGTACAGCTCGTCGACGTCATGCCCACCTTGCTCTCGTGGTTCGCGCTCCCCGGCGGCGAGGTGTGCCAGGGCAAGGACCTCGGCTTCTTGCTCGCCGGCACCGAGCGCGCCGAGACCTTCGCGAAGCGGCCGATCTACGCCGAGGAGACGCGCTGGATCGCCGGCGGCGACGTCCTCTCGCTGCGTCTCGGCGCGCTCAAGGTGATTCGCGACGGTTTCGGATTCGATCCGCAGAAGGACTTTCAGCTCTTCGATCTCGAGCGCGACCCCGGCGAGAAGAGCAGCCTCGCACACGCGGGCGACGGCCGACTCGGCGAGATGATCGGCAAGCTGCGCGAGTATCAGGACGAGCTGAAGCAGCGCCATCGTCCCGAGGAAGGAGTTGCCGCCCCCTTGGACGAGAAGACGATGCGCAACCTGGAGGCACTGGGCTACGTCGAGCGGTAGCGCCGCTCGGCGCACGCCGGTGACGACGACACGCACCTCCGCGGCGCGCTCTCTTTCCAGGTGCTCGCTGCGCGACGCGATGCATGACGACGGCGCGAAGCGCCGGCGACCGGCGCAGCGCTTCACTCACCAGGTCGCGCGCGTCGGCGCCGGCCGCGTCGCCGCCAAGTGACTTGTGTCCCACACCGGCTCGCGCTGGACGTGCCGGACGGCGCGCAGGAAGGCGGGCGCGTGGAGCCGGGAAGCGCGCTTTCGCCATTGCGGTGGCGCCGCCGGACCTTTAGCGTCGCGCGAAAAGAACGGGAGGTCCCCGCATGCAGCTCCGCCGTCTCGTCCTCGCTTCCGCCGTGATCCTTCCACTCCTCGGCGCGCCGGCGTGGGCGGCCGACGTGCTGTGCGTCAACCCGGGCGGCACGGGCGGGTGCTTCTCGTCCATCCAGGCGGCCGTCGATGCGGCGCGCCCGGGCTCGATGATCGACGTCGCGGCCGGGACCTACACCGAGATCGTGCAGGTCCATAACCACGCGACCCGCAACCTGACGATCCGTGGCGCCGGCGCCGACGTGACGACCCTCGACGGACCCGGCATGCCGGGCTGCATCGTCGCCCTTTGCCTCGACGCGAAGACCACGGTCGAGGACATGACCATCGCGGGCGTGTCGGTCGGGCCGAGCTTCCAGCCGCGGGTGAAGCTCCTCCGCGTCGTCCTCACCGGCAGCAGCGGCCGCGGTCTCGGGATCGGGAGCAATTCGAAGGTCGACCTGGTGCAGTCGACGGTCACCGGCAACGCGGGCGGAGGGATCCTCAACTTCGGCACCCTCACCGTCATCGACAGCACGATCAGCGGCAACACCAACGTGAGCGGCCTGGACAACCGCCGGCGAGCGAGGGTCGTCAACTCGACGATCAGCGGCAACAGTGCGGGCTCGTGCGCGGGCGTCCACAACTCCGGCACCCACGGTCGGCGGGCGTCGCTGCAGATCGATCATTCGACGGTCGCGATCAGAGCGAGCGAGAGCGCAAAGCTGGACAGGGCCGTTCCGAAGGTCCGCATGAACGTTCTCCTTCTTGCGTTGGGCGCTGGTCGGCCGTGGCAGCGTCGACCGGCGCGCGTCTCGCGCCCGCAGCAGCCGCAGCAGGCAACGTGCGGGTCCTGGATGGCACTTCAACCTCCAATTCGTCAAGAAGTATTTTGTATTCGAAGCAGATGGGGCGTCCTCCCCCTGATGATTCCCTCCTGGTCGTCCGCGGCCCGGCCGAGCGCGACGCGGGCGGCCCGCACGGCGCGCGCCACGTGCCGCACGGCGGGGCGAGCGGCGCCGCTGCGCGGCGACGCGTCACCCGCTAGAAGTCCCGAGCATGCCGCCGCTGCCCCGTCCCGCGCGCTACTTCCCGGTGAAGCCGCTCGCCCTCCGCATGGAGGCGGGCCTGCTGCGCCACGGCACGGACCTCGGCAACGGCCCGGCCGACGGGCTCTTCTTCCAGGTCGACGACGAGCTCCCGCGCTACCTCGAGGCGAAGCGCCGCGTGCCCGCGGCCCGGCACGCGCTGCTCGCGCGCGACGAGCAGGAGCGCGCGATCCACGCCGCGGTCGACGCGTGGCTGCGCGCGACGCTCGGGCGCGAGCACCCCGAGCGCCTCGCGGCGCTCGCCGAGCTCGGCGTCGACCCGACCCGGGCCGGCCTGCTGGAGATCGCGCGCGTCGTGCAGGAAGACCTGGTCGTGATCCGCCGCCTGGGAGACGGCGGCAGCGCGGCGATCGGCGTGCACGTCTCGTCGCCGAGCTGCTGGCGTCCCGAGCGCATCCACGGCGCGAGCTTCGGCGCGATCCACGGCCCGGTCCCGGACTTCGCGAAGCGCGCGGAGGCGGAGCGCTCGATGGTCGACGCCATGGTCGAGCGCGGGCCGTACGTGCGCTTCGTGTGGACGGTCGCCGCCGACGACCACCTCGACCATCATCCCGAGGAGAGCCGGCGCGCGCCGTGGCGCGAGGACGGACCGGGCTTCCTGCGGGTCGAGCGCCAGACGACGGTGCCGTTCCCCGAGCACGCGGCGGCGTTGTTCCTGATCCGCGTCTACCTCTACCCGTTCGCGAGCCTGACGGCCGAGCAGCGCGGCGTGCTGGCGCGCGCGCTCGAGCTCATGCCCGCCGACGTCGCGCGCTACAAAAGCCTCGACGCCGTGCGCGAGACGATCGCCGCCGTGCTCGAGCGCTCCTACTTCTCGCCGACGACGTAGACCAGCCAGCTGTACTGCTGCTCGGCTTCGCTCACCTCGACGTAGTCGCCGTTCCCGTAGACCATGTCGTCGTCGGCGTTGGCCTCGTCCTCGTCGAGCGCCGCCCAGAAGACGCGCACGCGCGAGAAGCCGGCCTCGAGCAGCAGGTCGCGCAGCTCGGGGATCGTCCACAGGCGCCAGTCGTAGGTGAAGGCGCGCTCGAGGCGCGAGCCGTCCGGGAACTCGAAGTGGATGTGGCAGAGCGTGTCGTTGGTGATCGGGTCGTAGCGCTTCTGCTCCCAGACGTAGGTGAAGCCGCCGCAGTCGCGCTCCTCCTTGACGGGCTCGATCGCGCCGGTGCCGCCGTAGAGCTCGAGAAAGAGCAGCCCGTCGGCGGCGAGGCCGTCGCGCGCGGCGGCGAGGTAGCGCGCGAGCTGCGCGCGCTCCTTGAAGACGCAGAAGCTGAAGTTCATCGCACAGATGACGTCCGCGGTGCGCGTGCGGACCTCGACCACGTCGCCTTGCACGAGCTCGAGGCGGCCGCGCAGCCGCCGTGCGTGCGGCGCGACGTTGTGCCGCCGCGCCCACTCGAGCGTCGCCGCATCGAGGTCGACGCCGACGGCGCGGCGCCCGGGCGCGCCGTCGCACCAGGCGAGCGACAGCTTCGCCGTGCCGCAGAAGTCCTCACGCAGCACCTTCGCCTCGCGGCCGCGCAGACGGCGGAATGTCTCGGCGAAGAACGCGACGTCGTCATCCGGGCGCTGCACCGAGCGCTCGTAGAGCAGGAACGGGTCGGCCCGCTCGGCGCGCGTCGGGCGGCGGCGCACCACCGCCCGCGCCGCCCGGCGCCGCTGCGGCGACGCGACCCCCGCGCGCATTCGCGCCACCGCCTGGGACTCCCCTCTTCTCGGCATGGGACGGTGTCTTACCAGGCAAAGCGGCCGCTGTCGGCACGTCGCTCGAGCCGGCCGGCTCTACGCCGCGCACCGGCGGAAGATTGCCCCCGCGACTCCACTGCGGGAGATACCACTGCTCCATCTCCGAACCGGACGTCAAGCATTCCGGAGGACGAAATTTTTGCGGTGGGTGGACGTTATTTGATTGACACGGAGCATTCGCGGTTGATACTGCGCGTCAAGCAAACGCGAAACCGGCAAGCGAAGGGAGGTGATGCCTTTGACCGTCTTCGGCGCGTGCTGACGTTCAACCGTTCGGAAGTAAAGGTTTCGTCACCTGGAGGAGGAAGTCTCCATGACTCCAGGAATGGGAAGGCTAGCGAAGCTGGCGACGGCGACTGCCGTCGCCGCATGTCTCTCGGCGACGAGCGCGCTCGGACAGAGCGTCCACCTGAAGCCGCCGAACAGGAACCCGTCGTTCACCGATCTCGGGCTCGCGCTGCAGGCCGCCGGCAACCTCGCAGGGCTCGGGAACGGCGACGTCGTCGTCACGCTGACGGCGCAGGCGGACGTCACCGCGGTCTGCGCCAATCGAGGCAGGAACGAGCCACCGGGACAGAATCCGGCGCCCATCACCGTCACGGGCGCGCAGGCGATCCCCGAGGAGGAGATCAAGAACGGCAACGTGTCCTTCAACGTGCAGACACGGTCGCCGGTCACTCCGATACCGGGAGCACCGGATTGCCCGAACCCGAACTGGACGGAGAGCATCACCGACCTGGCGTTCACCTCGGCATTGATCGTCGTCGAGCAGGGCATGCAGGTGGTGCTGGAGGTCAGCTGCGTGTTCGCCTCGCCGACCGACAACGGCGCCGTGCCGTCGGCCGAGGTCACCTGCGAGGTCTCGTAGCCTCGTGACGTGACGAAGGCGCGGCCGCCGCTCGAACGACCGGTTCGGATGGCCTTGCCGGGACCGACACCGTGCCGGCCCCGGCAAGGCACCCGGGCGGGGCGCCGTCTTCGACGACGACGCGACCTCGAGTCGCCGCCCGCCGGCGAAGCGCTCACACCTCGCGGTGGCGGAAGCAGCTCACGAGGTGGTCGTTGACCATGCCGACGGCCTGCATCGTCGCGTAGCAGATGGTCGTGCCGACGAACTTGAAGCCGCGGCGTCGCAGCTCGCGGCTCAGCGCGTCGGACTCGGGCGTCGACGCCGGCACCTCGGACTGCTGGCGGAAGCGGTTCCGGATCGGCTCGCCGCCGACGAAGCTCCACAGGTAGCTCGCGAACGAGCCGTGCTCGCGCTGGACGTCGAGGAACGCGCGCGCGTTGACGATCGCCGCGTCGACCTTGAGGCGATTGCGGATGATGCCCGGGTCGGCGAGGAGCCGCTCGACGTCCTTCGCCCCGAAGCGCGCGACCTTCGCCGGATCGAAGCCGCGGAACGCCCGCCGGTAGCCCTCGCGGCGTCCGAGGATCGTCGCCCAGCTGAGCCCCGCCTGCGCGCCCTCGAGGATCAGGAACTCGAACAGCCCGCGGTCGTCGCGCAGCGGCACGCCCCACTCGCGATCGTGGTAGGCGATCATGTTCGGCTCCTGCCCCGCCCACGGGCAGCGCTTGCGCCCGTCGCTCGCCGTCTTCTGCGCCGTCGCCCGCATCGCCCGCGCCGTCGCCTCGCTGGCTCGTCCCACGCGCTCGTCCTCCCTCGCTCGCTCCGCCGGATGAGGCTCGTTGCCGCAGCGGCCGAGCCTGCGCAAGATCGAGGCATGGGATTGCTCGTCGACGGCGTCTGGCGCAACGACTGGTACGACACGAAGTCCACGGGCGGACGCTTCGTCCGCCAGGACAGCGCGTTCCGCGACCGCATCACGGCGGACGGCTCGTCGGGCTTCCCCGCCGAGCCGGGCCGCTACCACCTGTACGTGTCCCTCGCCTGCCCGTGGGCGCACCGCACGCTGATCTTCCGCAAGCTGAAGCGGCTCGAGGACGCGATCTCGCTGTCGGTCGTCCACCCCTACATGGGCGAGAACGGCTGGCAGTTCGACCAGCACGGCGAGGTCGCGGGCACCATCCCCGACACGGTCAACGGCGCGCGCTACCTGTACGAGGTGTACCTCGCGGCCTCACCGAAGTACTCCGGCCGCGTCACCGTGCCGGTGCTGTGGGACAGGCAGCGCAAGACGATCGTCAACAACGAGTCGGCGGAGATCATCCGGATGCTGAACTCGGAGCTCGACGCGTTCGGCGACCCGGCGGTCGACTTCTACCCGCAGGACCTGCGGCACGAGATCGACGAGCTCAACGCCGTGGTCTACGCGAAGGTCAACAACGGCGTCTACCGCTGCGGCTTCGCGACCACGCAGGACGCCTACGAGGAGGCGTTCGTCGACCTGTTCGACACGCTCGGGGCGCTCGACGCGCGGCTCGCGCGCGGCCGGTACCTCTTCGGCGAGCGCCCGACCGAGGCCGACTGGCGCCTCTTCACCACGCTGGTGCGCTTCGACGCCGTCTACTTCGGGCACTTCAAGTGCAACCTGCGCCGGATCGCCGACTACCCGAACCTGAGCGGCTACCTGCGCGACCTCTACCAGGTGCCCGGCGTCGCCGACACGGTGAGCTTCGCGCACATCAAGCGGCACTACTACCAGAGCCACAGGACCATCAACCCGACCGGCATCGTGCCGCTCGGGCCGGAGCAGGACCTCGGCCTGCCGCACCACCGCGGCGAGCGGCCGCTCGCTTGAAGCAGATGATTGACTCGCCGCGCGCGACCCGGCTAACAACGCGCGCATGATCGAGCAGCTTGCCGATGCCGACGGACACGTCATCGAGCCGGGCGACCTCTGGGTCGAGCGCCTTCCCGACGCGCTGAAGCCGATCGCGCCGCACTTCTTCCGCGACGACGACGGCGTCTTCCACCAGCGCATCTACGGCATCGACATCGACCAGCTCGAGCGCATGCAGGGCGGCATGCGGCCGAAGGAGATGTTGCAGAACATGGGCCTCGCCTGCGCGATGGGCGTGCCGATGGAGCGCGTCTTCAACGAGGCCGAGAACGACCGCCACACGATCCTCGACGCGCCGAGCTGGGCCACGGGCGGCCGCGAGCGCCTCGCGTTCAACCTCGCGCACGGCGTGTCGCGCGCGGTGCTCTACCCGACGTTCATGCTGGCCGGCGGCAGCTTCCTCGCCGACCTCGCCCCCGCGGTGTGCGAGGTCTACAACGACTGGATCTGCGACGACTACTGCGGCGGCTCCGGCGGCCGGCTGATCCCGGTCGCGGCGCTGCCGATCGTCGCGCCCGAGGCCGCCGCCGCCGAGGTGCGGCGCGTCGCGAAGAAGGGCTTCCGCGCGGCGTTCGTGCGCACCAACGCGATCTTCGGCCGCAAGTACTCGGACCGCTGCTACGACCCGGTCTGGCAGGCGATCGTCGAGTGCGACATGAAGCTCGGCCTGCACCCGCTGCCGGTGTGGGACCAGGCCGGCACCGCGCGCGGCTACAAGCTCGGCGACATCATGGCGGCGTCGGCGCTCGGCTTCCCGATGGACATGATCGCGACGCTCTGGGACATGATGTCGGGCGGCGTCTTCGACCGCTTCCCGACCATGCAGACCATGATCCTCGAAGCGGGCGCGGGCTGGATCCCGTCCTTCTTCGAGCGCTTC
>JBFMAS010000137.1:0-6375 GCA_040755575.1 Thermodesulfobacteriota bacterium | reverse complement strand
CATCCGGACGACGTTCGGCGAGCGCTGGCCGGCGGCGCACCCGAACAACGTCATGCAGCTCTTCCGGCGTGCGCCGCGCACGAGCAACGGCAGCGGCCCTGCGGCGCTCGCCGCGCTGGCGGCGTCCGGCCGTACGCATGCCGTTCAGCTCGAGCTCGGCGCACCGCTGCGCTTCCCCGGCGCCTGGCGCGAGCGCTTCCTCGTGGCCGCGGTGGCGACGTTCGGCCGGCGTGCCTCGGTCCGGGACCTGCGCGGCGACGCGGCCGATGAGCTCGCCGGCCCGCTCCCGCGGGCGAGCGCCGCCGGGCCGTCGCGCGGGGTCGCGCTGCAGGCGCACGATCCATCCGCGAGCGGGGACGGGCTCGGCATCGTCGCCGGTGTGGGGCCGCTCGGCGGCGACGAGATCGGTGGGCGCCTGCTGCTGCTCCCCGGCGGGCAGCGCCTGCTGCTGTTCACCGGGCACGGCCGGCGGCGCGACGACGGCCGGCTCGTGACCGGCGGCCTCGAGGCGGTCGCGTTCGACGGCACGACCGAGGTGCGCTTCCGCGGCCCGCTGCTCGACATCCCGGACGGCGCGCTCTACTTCCGCGACGAGGCGGCGCAGCTCGCGGCGCGCGTCCGCGACGCCGAGGTAGAGCTGCGCTTCGCGGCGCGGGGCGACGGCGGCTTCGGGACCGTCGCGGGCCGCGTGCGGCTCGACGACACGGTGCTGCGCGTCGACGCCCAGGGCTTCACCGACCCCGTGCTCGCGCGCTTCGCCCCCGATCACCCGGGCGTGCGCCTGCGGCTGACGGCGTCGTTCGGCGCCGACCTCGGCCTGGTCGCGGACCTCGCGCCCGAGCCGGGCGCGGCGTCGCTCGCTGCGCGCGGTGCCGCGGACCGCGCACCGCTCGCGTTCGACGGCGACGTCGTCCTGCCCGACGTGCCCCCGGCGCGCCTCGCCGCACCGTTCCGCCTCCCGCTCCGCGGCGGCGGCGCGCTGCGCTGCGCGCCGCGGGCCCACGTCACCATCCTGCGGGCGCTCCGTCCGGGCCTGTTCGCGCGCGTGACGTTCGGCGTCGCGTCCTACGCGCTGGGCGAGCGGCTTGGCAGCGGCTTCTACGAGCACACGACGGCGTTCGCCGCGGCGCCGGGCGCGAGCGGGCAGGCATGAGGACCATCGACCTGCGCAGCGACACCGTGACGCGGCCGACGGCGGCGATGCGCGCCGCGATGGCGGAGGCCGAGGTCGGCGACGACGTCTACGGCGAGGACCCGACGGTCAACGCGCTGCAGGAGGAGGCGGCACGACGGACCGGCAAGGAGGCCGCGCTGTTCGTGCCGAGCGGCACGATGGCCAATCAGGCGGCGCTGCGCGCGCTCACGCGGCACGGCGACCTCGTGCTCGCGAGCGAGGGCGCGCACCTCGTGCGCTACGAGTCGGGTGCGGCGGCCGCGATCTCGGGCGTGCAGGTGAGGACCGTGGGCCACGGCGGCGTATTCGACGCGGACGACGTGCGTCGCTCGCTCACGCCGCCCGATCACCACAACGCGCCGCTCTCGCTCGTCGCCGTCGAGAACACGCACAACGCGGCGGGCGGACGGATCTTCCCGCTCGCTGCGCTGCGCGAGGTGGTCGCCGTCGCGCGCGAGCACGGCCTCGCGCTGCACCTCGACGGCGCGCGCCTGTTCAACGCCGAGGTCGCGACCGGCGTGCCTGTCGCCGAGTGGGCACGCGGCTTCGACACGGTGACGTTCTGTCTGTCGAAGGGGCTCGGCGCGCCGGTCGGCTCGCTCGTGTGCGGCTCCGCGGAGGTGATCGACCGCGTCCACCGCGTGCGCAAGATGCTCGGCGGCGGCATGCGGCAGGCCGGGATCCTCGCTGCCGCGGGCCTGCACGCGCTGCGCCACCACGTCGCGCGCCTCGCCGAGGACCACGCCAACGCTCGGCGGCTCGCGGACGGCCTGGCGACGCTCGGCCTCGTGGTCGATCCGCCGCCCGAGACCAACATCGTCTTCTTCGCCGCGCCCACGATGAAGTTTGGTCTTGCAGCCCGGGAGCGCGGCGTGCTGGTCAACGAGGCGGCGCCGGGCCGCTACCGGGCCGTGACGCACCTCGACGTCTCGGCGGACGACGTCGGCGAGGCGCTCGAGCGGATGGGCGAAGCGCTCCGGGAAGCCGCCTGACTGCTCGCGAAAGCGCACCGCATGTCGGGTGCCGTTCTCGACCGCTCGCCGCGCGGCAGACGCCAGCGCATCGCCGACGTGCCATCGAATACGAGCGCCGCGAGCGACGTCCGTGCGGGGAGCGAGCGCGACGCGCGCCCGGAGGCTTGTTCTTTTGCCCGAACCCGCCGATGCACGGACCGGAGCCGGAATGCGACTTGCGCCGGGCGGCGGGAGCGGCGACAACGGTGCCGGATCGGGCTGCGGCGAGCTTCGGCGGGGGGCATCTGGGATGGTCAACATGAGAATGCGGACCGCTGACGTTCGGTCGAGCCTGGCGCGACGCTGCCTCGTGCTGCTCGCCGCGACGACGAGCCTCGTGACGGCGGCCGGCGCGCGCGAAGCGCTCGCCGCCGACGTCGCACGGCTGATGTCGATCGCCCAGGACCGCGGGACGGTCCGCGTGCTCGCCCGGCTCGACGTGCCGGCGACCGCCGAGGGCCTCCTCGACGCGGACGGCGTCGCCGCGCAGCGCACGGCCATCAAGGCGTCGTGTGCCGCGATGGAGGCCGACCTCGCGGGCACGGCGTGGCGCATGACGCGCGAGTTCGCGACCGTGCCGTACGTCGCGCTCGAGGTGACGCCGGCCGCGTTGACCGCCCTCACGCTGTCGGGCGCGGTGCGCGACGTCGCGGAGGACCGGCTCGAGAAGGTGATGCTGCCCGAGAGCGTGCCGTTGATCCACGGCGACGGCGCCTGGAACGCAGGCTTCGACGGCACCGGCTGGGTCGTCGCGGTGCTCGACACCGGTACGCTCAGCAGCCATCCGTTCCTCGCCGGCAAGGTGGTGAGCGAGGCGTGCTACTCGCTGACGGGCGACTGCCCGAACGGCGAGACCGAGCAGATCGGGCCCGGCGCCGGCGCCCCGTGCCCGTACGCCCCGATCGCCTGCCCGCACGGGACGCACGTCGCCGGCATCGCGGCGGGCCGCAACTCCGACTTCGCCGGCGTCGCGCGCGGCGCGGGCATCATCGCCATGCAGGTGTTCTCGCGCTTCCAGGGCCGCGACTGCGACGACGACATCGAGGACCCGTGCGCAAAGTCGTTCACCTCGGACACCATCGCGGCGCTGGAGCGCGTCTACGAGCTGCGCACCACGTTCAACATCGCGGCCGCGAACCTGAGCCTCGGCGGCGGCAGCTTCTTCTCCCAGCCCGCCTGCGACCTCGAGGACGGCGCGCGCAAGGCGGTGATCGACAACCTGCGCGCGGCCGGCATCGCGACGGTCGCGGCCTCGGGCAACGAGGCGAGCTCCGACGCGCTGTCGGCGCCGGGCTGCATCAGCTCCGCGGTGAGCGTCGGCGCGGTGAGCAAGGGCGATCAGGTGGCCGGCTTCTCGAACTCGGCGTCGTTCCTGACGCTGCTCGCGCCGGGGACGCCGATCCTGTCCTCGGTGCCGCCCGACGCGTTCGAGTTCATCTCGGGGACGTCGGAGGCGACGCCGCACGTCGCCGGCGCGTTCGCGATCCTGAACCAGCGGCTCGGCCGGGGCGACGTCGAGACCGTGCTCGCCGCGCTGCAGCAGACCGGCGTGCCGATCCAGGACCCGCGCAACGGCCTCGTCAAGCCGCGCATCGACGTCCTGGCGGCGCTCGAAGCGCTGCCCGTGGGCAACCCGTCCGGGCTGCAGATCACGCCCGACCAGCAGCGGACGCTGATCAGCAAGGACGTCGGCAACGAGCGCTGGGCGATCACCTACAACCCGGACGACGCGACGGTCACCGGCAACGTGTTCTCGGCGGGCGGCGGGCCTCCGAAGTTCGTCTGGTGCCAGCGCACCGGCGACGACGGCAACCCGGACCCGTACGAGGTGCAGATCGACTTCGAGTGCTCGGGTGCGGACGCCTGCACGTTGCCGTCGTGTCCCGTCGATCAGTGGACGCTGATCGGCGAGGTGACGCTGTCCGGCTCGTTCCTGCTGCCGCCGCGCGCGCAGGCGTCGAGCACGGGCGGCGTGCCTCCGGCGGCGCCGTCCGGCGTCGCCCCGTCGGGGCTGCAGATCACCCCCGACCAGCAGCGGACGCTGATCAGCAAGGACGTCGGCAGCGAGCGCTGGGCGATCACGCTGAACCCCGACCAGACGGTGACGGGCAACGTGTTCCAGTCGGACGGCTCGCCGCCGAGCTTCGTCTGGTGCGAGCGCATCGGCGACGACGGCAACCCCGATCCCGCCAGGGTGGTGATCACCTTCTCGTGCTCGGGCGCGAGCCGCTGCGAGCAGCAGACGTGCTCGCCGAGCGAGTGGACGTTCATCGGCGACGTGCCGCTGCCGGGCTCGTTCTTCCTGCCGAGGTAGGCTCGCAGCGGCGGATCCGCGCGGCTTGACGCGGCGCCGGCTCGAGCCGACAACGTGGGACATGGCCTACGCCGCGCGCGTTCGTGCCGAGCGCTTCGTCTTCGCGGACCTGCGCGAGCTCCTCGCCAAGGCGAGCGAGGAGAAGTCGGGCGATCGCCTGGCCGGCGTCGCGGCGCGCTCGGAGAGCGAGCGCGTCGCCGCCAAGACGGCGCTCGCCGACGTGCCGCTCGCCGACATCGTCGCGCGTCCGCTGATCGACCCCGAGCGCGACGAGGTCAGCCGCCTGATCCTCGAGACGCACGACCGGGCCGCGTTCGCCGCGATCGCGAGCCTCACGGTCGGCGAGCTGCGCGAGCTGCTGCTCGGCGCCGACGGTCGCGAGGTCGTGTCGCCGTGGGCGCTGACGCCGGAGATCGCGGCCGCGGTCGCGAAGCTGATGAGCAACAAGGACCTGGTGCTCGCGGCGCGCGGGCTCCGCCGCGTCACGCGCTGCCGCAACACGCTGGGCGGCCCGGGCGTGCTCGCCATCCGCGTGCAGCCGAACCATCCCGCCGACGACCTGGCGGCGATCCTGCTGTCGACCGTGGACGGCCTGCTCTACGGCTGCGGCGACGCCGTCATCGGCGTCAACCCCGCGAGCGAGTCGGTCGACACGGTGGCGGGAATCCTGCACGCGCTCGCGCGCCTGGTCGACGTCTACGCGATCCCGACGCAGACGTGCTGCCTCGCGCACGTCAGCACGCAGCTCGCGGCGCTCGAGCGCGGCGCGCCGGTCGACCTGCTGTTCCAGTCGGTCGCGGGCACCGAGGCCGCGAACCGGAGCTTCGGCATCTCGCTCGCCCTGCTGCGCGAGGGCCGTGAGCGCGTCCTCGAGCACCACCGCACGCGCGGCACGGCGTGGCTCGGCGACGACGTCATGTACTTCGAGACGGGGCAGGGCAGCGCGCTGTCCGCCGAGGCGCACCACGGCGTCGACCAGCTCACGTGCGAGGCGCGCGCCTACGGCGTCGCGCGCGCGTTCCGGCCGCTGCTCGTCAACTCCGTCGTCGGCTTCATCGGACCCGAGTACCTGTACGACGAGCGGCAGATCGTGCGGGCCGGGCTCGAGGACCACTTCATGGGCAAGCTGCTCGGCCTGCCGATGGGCTGCGACGTCTGCTACACGAACCACGCCCAGGCGGACCAGAACTCGGCCGACAACCTGCTCGTGCTGCTCGCGGCGGCCGGCTGCAACTACTTCATGGGCGTGCCGTGCGCGGACGACGTGATGCTCGGCTACCAGTCGACGAGCTACCACGACGCCGCCACGGTGCGGCGGATCTTCGGCCTGCGTCCCGCGCCCGAGTTCGCCGCCTGGCTCGAGGCGCGCGGCATCTTCACGGGCGGCGAGCTCGCCGCGCAGAGCGACGCCCTGCGCGCGGACCTCGTGCGGGCGGCGGAGCGCCTCGCCCTGCCGGGCGCCTCGTGAGCGGCGACGCCGGCGAGCGCGCGGCGGCTCCCGCGGCGCCCGCGCGCGAGCGGACGCTCGAGCAGGCGATCCTCGAGCGCACGCCGGCGCGCGTCCTGGTCGGCAGCGCGGGCGCGGCGTATCGCACGGCGACGCAGCTCGAGCTGCGGCGCGATCACGCCGCGGCGCGCGACGCCGTGCGCACCGAGGTCGATCTGCACGCCGACCTCGGCGCGGATCTCGTCGCGCGCTGGCGCCTGTTCGAGGCCCGGACCGGATGCCGCGACAAGGACGAGTACCTGCTGCGGCCGGACCTCGGCCGCCGCCTCGACGAGGCGTCGCGGGTGCGCGTGCGCGCCGAGTGTCCGCCGCGCGCCGACCTGCAGGTGGTGGTCGGCGACGGGCTCTCGGCGGCGGCGGTGATCGT
>JBFMAS010000136.1:0-2563 GCA_040755575.1 Thermodesulfobacteriota bacterium | reverse complement strand
GAGCTCCTCAGCGGCCGCGAGCGCGCGGTCGGCCCGCACGACGTCGCCGAGCTCCAGGTAGTCGCTCACGGCGTCGATCCGCGCGTCGCACGCGACCGTCACCGCCCCAGACAGCTCGGCCGCACGGATCGCCTCCTCGAGGATGGCCACGCGCGCCGACGGATCCGGTGTCCCGACGTAGGCGTGGTAGAGACAGCGCAGGGCGACGGCCTCCGTCGCGGCGTCGCCGAGACGCCGGGCGATCGCGACCGCCTCGCGACCGTGCTGCGCCCGCCGCTCCGCCGCACCGCCGTAGTACGTCGCGAGCACCAGCCGCGCGTGCAGCCGGGCGCGCAGCACCGAGTCGCGGGGCGGCAGCGCGGCGAGCGCTTCCTCGAGCAGCGCGATCTGCGTGGGATCGTCGGATTGCAGCGAGGGCACCCGGCCGTACGTCAGCGCCGCACGAGCGAGCGCTTCGGCCTCGCCGTGCTCCCGCGCGAGGCGCGCGGCCTCGAGGCAGGTCGCGCGCAGCCCGTCGACGTCACCCGCGAGCGCCTGGACGTCGGCGAAGTCGAGCAGCAGAGGCAGACGCCGGCGCGACGGCGCGCCGAGCGAGCGCTGGGCCACGAGCGCGCGCTCGTAGTGCCCGCACGCCTCCTCGTAGCCGAGCAGCTCGCGTGCCTGCTCCGCCGCCCGCACGGAGAACTGCACCGCCTTCTCGACGGCGTCCCGGCCGACCGACAGGTGGTAGTGATGGGCGACGGCGGCAAAGTCCGCCGCGCCCGCGCTCGTCGCCTCGAGCGCTCCCGCGGCCGCGCGGTGCAGGCTCGCGCGGTCGGCGGCCGGCAGGTCGTCGTAGAGCGTCTGCGCCACGAGCGCGTGCGTGAAGCGGAAGCGCACCGGCTCGTCCGCCTCCGCGACCAGGCCGAGCGCGAGGGGCTCGGCGAGCATGCCCAGGACGTCCGCCCCGGACAGCTCGACCAGGCGGGCGAGCACCGTCAGCTCGAACTCCCGGCCGAGGACCGCCGCCTGCGCGAGGAGCCAGCGCACGGCGGGGCTCAGCGGATCGAGGCGGCGGCGAACCGCCGCGCGCACCTCGAAGGGGATCGGCACGCGACCCGATCCCTCCCAGCCGTCGCGCTGCAGCAGCGCCATGACCTGCTTGACGAAAAAGGGATTGCCGTCGGTCGCGCGGTGCAGCTCGGAAACCAGCGTGCTCGACAGGTCGGCGAGCACGTTCCGCGAGAACGCCGCGACCTCGTCCTCCGCGAGCCCGCCGAGCACGATGCGCTGGCTCACCCGGGCGATGTCGCCGAGGAGCCGCGCCGCCTGCGACGTCCGGCGCATCTCGAGCTCGCGGTAGGTCGCGAGCACGAGCAGGCGGCTTTCACCGACGGTGCCGCCGAGGTGGCGCAGCAGCAGCAGCGACTCGAGGTCGGCCGCGTGCAGGTCGTCGACGACCACCGCGAGGAGCTCCTCGGCCGAGGCGCGCGCGAGCAGCTCAGCGACCGCGTCGAGCAGACGGAAGCGACCCTGCTCGTCTCCCGGGATGGCGTCGCGCGGCGCGACGCCGAGGGACGCGCGAATCGCCGGCACGAGCCGCGCGAGATCGGCGGCGCCGTCGCCGAGGTCCGCCCGCAGGCGGCCGGGCGGAAGGCCCTCGACGTAGCGTGTGACGATCTGCCGCCACGGCCAGTACGCCGGGGCGCCCTCCCCCGCGCGGCAGCGCCCCCAGAGGACGCGTCGGGGCGCCACCATGGTCAGCAGCTCCTCGACGAGCCGCGTCTTGCCGACCCCCGCGTCGCCCCCGATCAGGACGACCGAGCCGCGTCCGGCGTCGGCAGCGGCGAGGTGCGCCTTCAGGGCACGCAGCTCCCGACCCCGGCCGACGAAGCGCTCGCGCTGCCTCACGTCCGGCGCCGGTGTGGTCACGACGGCCCCACCTCTAGGCGGGCCGCCGCCGCCGGTCAACGCGCGCGGCAGGCGCGTCTCAGAGCGGGTCGCGCACCCGCCAGGGACGCGCCCGGGACGACTTGTCGAGCAGCACGACGGCCGGCCGGTGGTCGGCCCCGACCTCGACGACGCGCACGCGCGTCGCCGGCGCGAACGGCGACTCGGATGCCGACCAGAACACGTCGCCCGCCCCGGGCTGGGGGAACGGGTGGCTCGCGGGGAGGTTCGACAGCAGGCCCATGAGCTCGGAGGCCGTCGGCAGCCGCCAGCCCTCCGCCGAAGCCGACGCCAGGGCGTCCTGCCAGCGGACGGGCGCAGAGGCGGGCGAGGCCTCCCAGGCGAGGCCGGTCGCCGAGTCGACGAGCGCGCTGCCGTCGAGGGCGGGCCGGAAGCGGAGGTCGGGGTCGGCCATCGACCCGGGGGCGTTCAAAGCGCTTGAACGACGTTCACTCGTCCCAGCGCAGCGGCTCTTGGCCGGGCTCGTAGCTGCAGAACGTCCCGGTCCGCACGGACGCCTCGAGGTGCCGGCCGGCCTGCGGGCAGTCGGCCGCGATCTTCTTGATCACCGCGCCGATCGCACGCGTCACGTTGAGGCGTGCCCGCTCGGCGTCGGAGCCGGCCCGCCGGCTCC
>JBFMAS010000135.1:0-6043 GCA_040755575.1 Thermodesulfobacteriota bacterium | reverse complement strand
AGCAGCAGCGTCGCGGGCGAGCGCCGCCGCAGCGCGCGGCAGACCAGCGCCGCGGCGGCGACGGCGAGCGTCGCCGCGATCATCGAGTAGCTGTAGATCTGCCAGTGCGGGAAGGCCCACACGCGGTAGCACAGCACGACGACGGCGAGCCCGAGCGCCCATGCGCGCGGCAGCACCTCGCGGCTCACGCGGAAGAGCGCCGCGGCGTATGCGGCGAAGGCGATGGTCGCGAGCCAGCGCGAGCTCGCGATCGACGCCCCGGCGAAGCGGAACCACAGCGCGAGCAGGTGGAACGCGCCGGGGAAGGGGGCGTCGATGGTGACGTCGCGATAGAGCACCTGGCCGCGGTTCACGTCGTCGGCGATCGCGAGGATGTAGCCTTCGTCGAGCAGGGCGAGCCAGCGGGTCCGGATCGGGAGCTGGAACAGGAGCGCGGCGACGAACACGCCGGCGGTGAGCCAGCCGTCGGACGGTCGTGCGGGCGTCGCGACGGGCGGCTCGGCCGCGAGCGGCGCGCTCTCGGCGCTGGTCGTGGCGCGGGGCATCGCGCGATTGTCGGGCTCGCCCTGCGCGGAGGCAAGCCGAACGTGCCGCCGGTGTGGCACCCCGAGCGGCTCGGGTGCTATCGCTCGGCCGCGGTGCGACGCCGATCCCTGCCGAACCGGCACCGAGCCACACGATGAGCGACGACGCCGGCCGCCTCGCGCCGCGGGAGGCGCTCCTCTGCGCCGCGCTCGCCGCGCTCGCGGCGGCGACGCACGTCCCGCTGATGCTGCTCACCGCCGGCGGCTGCGACGAGTGGCACATCCTGCAGATCGCGGCGAACCTGCTCGACGGCCACGTCCTCTACCGCGACAGCAACCACGTCTCCGGCCCCGGCTCGTTCTACGGCGTGGCGGCGCTGTTCGCGCTCTTCGGCGAGCGCTTCGTCGTCGGACGCGTCGCGATGGTGGCGCTGTTCGCGGCCCTCGTCGTGGCGATTTATCTCTTGACGCGCCGCCTCACCGGCCCGCTCGCCGCGACGCTGGCGGCGCTCTGGCTGATCGCGTTCCGGCTGTGGACGTTTCCGCACTTCCAGATGCTGCACTACGCGACGATCGGGCTCGTGCTGATCGCGTTCGCCGTGGTCGTGCTGCACGCGGAGCGGCCGCCGAGCACCTGGCGCGCCGCCGCCGCCGGCCTCCTCACCGGCCTGGCGTTCGTCACCAAGCAGGACTCGGGCGGGCTCGGGATCTTCGCGTGCATGGCGGCGCTGCTGTTCGGCTGCGCGGTGCGGTGGCGCGCGACGGGCGCGCGCGAGCGCTTCGTGGCCCCCGCCGTCGCGCTCGCCGCCGCGGCCGCGGCGCCGTTCCTCTTCACGTGCGCGTACTTCGCCTGGCAGGGTGTCCTCGGGCCCTACCTGTGGCAGACGGTGTACGACCCGCTGATCCAGCACCCCGCGTTCCTCGCCGGCGCCGGGCCGAAGGAGGGCGACTACATCGGCATGCCGCCGCTCCTGCCGCTGCTCGAGCAGGACCCGGGCGTGCGCAGCTTCCTCTTCTCCTGGATGCCGGGGCTGCCGTGGGACCTCTACTGGCGCGACATCCTGCAGAGCCGGCTCTACCGCGAGACCGCCGTCGTCGACCTCGCGCTCAAGGTGTTCTTCCGCCTGCCCTACGTGGTGCTCGCGATCGAAGCGGTGTCGCTCGCGCTCGCGTGGCGCGCGTTGCGGCGCGCCCCCGGGCGCGCACGCGGCGCCGCCGCGCAGGGCGCGCAGCTCCTCTGGGGCGCCGCGATGATGGCCGCGTTCTCGAAGCCGCGCGACTGGATCCACCTCGCGATCCTGCTCGTGCCGCTGGTGCCGATCGTCGCGCGCCAGCTCGCGGCCGTCGCGGCGCTGCTGCCGCGCTGGCCGCGGCGCGCGTACGCGGGCGTGCTGGCCGCGGCGGGTCTGGCGTTCGCCGCCGTCTCGCTGCAGCTCGCCCGCGAGGCGCTGGCGACCTACACCGCGCCGGTGAGCGGCGCCCGCGGCACCGTCTGGGTGCGTCCCGAGGACGCGCAGAGCTTCGGCGCGACGGTCGACGCCCTCGCCGCGACCCCGCCCGACCGTCCGGTGCTGGTCGTGCCGTGCCTGCCGGTCCTCACCTTCCTCAGCGAGCGCCCGACGCTGACGCGCTTCATCTGGCTATGGCCCCGCGACGCCTATCTCGACCGGGACCAGCAGATCATCGCGAAGCTCGAGGAGCGTCCCGACGCGAGCGTCGTCTACGTGCTCATGCACACGCCGTTCGCGCCGCGCCCGCAGGTCGTCGTGCCGGAGCTGTTCCAGTACCTGGCCGAGCACTACGAGGTCGTCGAGGTGCCGGCCCGCTCGCCCGAGCGCATGATGTGCGCGCTCGCCGCGAGGCGGCCTCCGTCGTCCGCCGGAGAGACGATCCGCTTGACGGATCGCCTGCAGCAGGCGAGCGCCGTGCGCAGCCGCGACGGCGCGACCGAGGAGGTGCCGGTCGAGCGCGTCGCCGGCGTCGCGACGTGGCCGCTCACCCCGCGCGTCCTGCACGTGACGCCGGGGAGCGGCGGCGAGAGCCGCGTCACGATCCCGCTCGACGTCCCGCACGGCGGCCGGCTCGTGCTGCGCGCGGGCGTGAACCCGGACCTGTGGCAGAGCCTCGGACCGTTTCCCGTGCGGCTGCGCGTCGCCATCGTCGAGGACGGCAGGCGCAGCGAGGTGCTGTCGGTCGAGAAGGACGTCTACCGCCATCCCGGCGACCGCCTGTGGACGCCGCTCGACCTCGACCTCGCCCGCTGGGCGGGGCGCCGCGTCGACGTCGAGCTGTCCACCGAGGCGCTCGGCTGGCAGCCGGGCGGCCCGGGGATCGCGGGCTTCGAGGACCCGCGGGTGGAGCTCGGCCCGCGTCCCCGCCAGTCGTTGCTCGACGACTAGGTGCTGCCCGCCGCCGAGGCCGGCCGACGCGGGGGTCAAGACACGCTGGCCGACGGCTCTTCGACCGCGGGACGGGAAGCCGCTAGCCGCGTTCTGGGAGCGCTCTGTACGTGCGCGCGACGAGTCGTGCGTAGCTTCGGGCGTAGCGGTTCTCGTCCTCGTCCGGCCTGCAAAGAGGCGGCAGCGCGCGCCATGGCAGGTTGGGCCAGCGATGGTGCTCGTGGTGGTAGAGCAGCCTGGGCGAGGCGAACAGCAGCCTGCCGACGATGCCGGAATCCATCGTGCGCGAGGTCGTGCTGCCGCGCAAGCGACAAGCATCGCCGTGCAGCTCGGCGTGCTGACCGTAGGTACGCACGCGGTTCATGAGCGGGTAGAGGGTGACGAGCGACGCGTAGTAGAGGAGCCATGCATCGAGACGGCCGAGCCACCAGAGCGTCGAAAGAAGCGTCGCCTGCGCGATGGCGGTGACGGCCAGGAAGCGCGGTGTCGCCGCAGTCTGGCCGGACGAATCGCGAAAGCGCAGATACTGCGTGGCGACGGTCAAGCCGAGGACGTCGCGCAGCACGGCGTGGCGAAGCTCGCGGCGCGAGCCCACGAGAAGAAAGGCCGTGTCGCGGTCGCCCGGCAGGAAGAACGCGTCGCGCGCATGGTGCTGGAAG
Source organism: Thermodesulfobacteriota bacterium (assembly GCA_040755575.1). Lineage (GTDB taxonomy): Bacteria > Desulfobacterota > Binatia > UBA12015 > UBA12015 > DATCMB01. The sequence goes on along the minus strand of JBFMAS010000135.1, from coordinate 2,461 downwards.
TGGGTGGCACGGTAAGAGGCGGTCGGGAGAGCGAACCAGACCCCTGCCAGGACGTCGCCCAGGAGATCGTTCCAGCGCTTCGTACGTAGCAGGTTGAAGTGCGCCGCCTCGTGGATCCATTCGGACATGGCGCGCTGGTGGATGACACACGCCACCAGGGACAGCGGCACGTAGAGCGCCAGCGGAAGCACGCGATAGGCGAGCCAGAACCACGCGACCAGGCCCGCATGGGTCCCAAGCACGAGCAAGACGTTGCCGACCTCGTGCCGGAGCTGCAGGAAGTCCGCCTTGGCCGGGGGGCTCGCGAGTGGTCGAGCGTCTGCCATCCCCATGCTCACGTCACCTTGCGTGCGATCACGCCCATGAACGCGGTGCCGCCGGCGAGCAGGTCGAGCAGGTTCAGCGGCAGGCAGAGCATGAGAAGGGCGTTGTAGTAGAACGAGCGCGGCTGCCGAGCGCGATCGAAGCCGTGCTTGCGCAGCCAGTGCTGGATGCTCAGGGCCCAGCCGCAGCTGTTGAGCTCGAACGTCGAGCGCTCGACCCGCAACCCGGCGCCCTCGAGGAGCCGGCGCAACGTGCCAGGATCGAACAGGTAGAGGTGTCGCGGGTAGTGGATCAGGCCCCAGTTCGATGCCCATAGACGCCCGTCGAGCGAGCCTACGTTCGGCGTCTCGACGTACACCACGCCTCCCGGCTTCAGCAGCTCCGCGACGCGACGCATCGCGAAGCCGGGATCGAGAACGTGCTCGATGACGTGGCTCAGGAACACCATGTCGAAGCGATCGTGGGTGTCGAACTCTTCGAGCGTACCGTGGAATACCCGCAGGCCCTTGCGGCGCGCGGCCTCGACCCCGGCGCTCGCGATCTCGATTCCCTGCACGTCGGCGATGCCCCGCTCGCGCAGCTTCGCCAGGATGCCGCCGTCGCCGCAGCCGACCTCGAGGAACGCTCCTTCCGGCCCGAGATGGCGCATGCACAGAAATGCTTGACGCGTGTGGTAACGCTCGAAGAGGAAGCGGGCGAGTGCGCCGCGTCGTGCCTGGAAGTTATAGTAGTTGGCCGGGTAGAGAGCCGCGAGCTCTTCGCGCGTCGGTAGCGGGTGCAGAAAGACCAGCGTGCACGCGACGCAACGGTACATCGCCGCGTCGCTGGTCGTGAAGTACTCGAGATCGAGGCAGTCGGGGTAGAGGAGGGTACCAGCCCCGCCGCACATGCGGCATCGAGGCGGCTCGGTCGCCGCGGCAGGGTAGCCGGCGGCGCGCCCGGCGTGCACCTCGTCGCGCGAGGCCCGATCGGCTCGCACGCTCGCCTCGGTTGCCTGTTGGTTTGCCGCCACGAACGCCTTCCAGGAAGCCCTTCCGAGGTCGGTTCCGGCCGGGAAGCTCGAAAGATCGTACAACGGCATGCGATGGTCAACCGCCATCGCGCCGGCCGGCGCCCGCTCCTCTACCGCAGACGCGGCAGCGGATCGCCGCCGCGCGGCGCCCTCCTGAAGGCGCGCGCCTCCACGAACACGGTCCTCTCCGCCATCGGCGGCCGTTCCCCCCACTGCGTCAAGTAGACGTCGAGCCGCCAGCGCCCCTCGGGACCCGACGGCGGCACGAGCACCAGCGTGTCGTCGACCGTCTCGCCCGGGGCGACGGTGCGGATCAGCGGCGAGAACGGCGCCGGCGGGTAGGTGTAGGGCGCGCCCGCGGGATCGGTCCACGCGTACGTCAGGCCGACGAGCCCGTCGGGGCGCACCGCGATGGTCGGCCAGGGGCACGGGCTGTCGTTGACGAAGCGCACCGGGATCGGCAGGGCGAGCGGCGCCATGGCGAGCACCGGCGGCGTCTCGACGTCGAGGATGCGCGCCGCGCGGCACCCGGGCGGCAGGGGGGACGTCGGCAGGCCGTCGAGCGTGCGCCCGTCCGCGGCCTTCATCTGCTCGACGAGGCGCTCGCCCCACGGCGGCTCGCCGTCGCGCCGCACCGCGAACACCTCGTCGTCGCCGAAGCGTGCGACGCTCTCGAGGCCCGCGACGTCGACCTGCTGCCAGGCCGCGCGCTCGTGGTCGAGAAGCGCGTCGCGGTGCAGCACCACCCAGTCGACGTCGACCGCGCGCCGCAGCAGCTCGACCGCCTCCTCCCGCGGCAGGCGTCGCGCGAGCGCGTTGTAGAAGCGCGCGATCGGCGGGTTGTGGCCGGTGACGCCGTTCAGCAGCGGACGCCAGTGCAAGGTGCTCGCGACCATGTAGCGCGCGTTGCGCAGGTTGCCGACGACGTCGTGATCGGTCGCGGCGGCGGGCAGCTCGAGGACCGCGCCGTCGCCGGGCTGCGCCGCGAGCCAGCGGTAGACGTCGGGCGCCGCGCTGCCGAGCCGCGCCGCCATCGTCGGTGCCGCGTGCGGCGCGGCGGCGACGACGCACGCCGCCGTGAGCGCGAGCGCGACGCACGCACGGAGGACGGCGCCGCGCTCGCGG
>JBFMAS010000134.1:0-7041 GCA_040755575.1 Thermodesulfobacteriota bacterium | reverse complement strand
GCCGAGCTCAACACCGGCTTCGTGCGGCGCCGCGTCCAGGCCCGCAGCGTCGCCTGCGGCGGCGGCGGGCGGGTCAACGAGGCGACCTCGGCCGCACGCGTCGTGCAGAGGTTCGTCTCCTCCCTCGCGCACGGGGCGCCGACGCCGGCGGGCGTCGACGTCGTCGTCGGCATCGACGTCGACGGCGAGCTGCACGCGAACCGCATCGTGCACTCGTACGTCTGCCAGCACGCCTGTCCGCCCGACTTCCCGCCCGGCCCGAACCAGATCGTCGCGGGCGTTCGTGGCCGGGTCGTCGCCTATCCGCCCGCCGGATTGCCGGTCGCGACGAGGACGCGCTGCTCCTGCAGGGGACGTTCGCCTCGCTCGCGGGCGCCGCCGATCCGCGCACCGGCGGAATGACGATCAGCCTCGCCGACGACGACGGCGCGATCGCGTGCGTCGACCTGCCTCCGGGCGGCGGCTGGAAGACCAACCGCGGCCAGACGCGATGGGTCCTGGGCGGCGGCGGCGGGACGGTCGGATTCCTCGACCGGCCCGAGATCGGCGCCTTCCAGGTCACCGTCAACCTCAAAGACGTCGGGGCGGCCGACGCGGACCCGGGCCAGGTGCACGCCGCGATCCGGATCGGCGAGCACGCCTGGCGGAGCGTCCGCACGTGGCGCACCACGGCCGACGGCCGCAAGCTGGTGACGCCGTGAGGCCGCCACGACACCCGCGCCCGCAACGATCGGAGGTGCAGCCGTGAAGAAGTACCTGCTCATCGAATCGCGCGACCCGTTCGAGTCGCGGGACGTGCAGCACTGCTACGACCTCGCCGCCGCTCTGGCGCGCGACGGCGAGGTGACGCTCTTGCTGGTGCAGAACGGCGTCCTGCCGGCGCGCCGGAGCTGTGCGTCGCCGCGCCTCACCGAGCTCGCGAACGCGGGCGTGCTCGTGCTCGCCGAGGATTTCTCGCTGCGCGAGCGCGGCATCCGGGCCGACCGCCTCGCGCCCGGCGTCGAGCCGGCGGCGCTCGACGTCGTCGTCGAGCACATGGCCGAGGGCTGCAAGGTCCTCTGGCACTGAACGGGGGGACACATGGCCGAGACCAGATGCTTGACGTTCCTGCTGATGGACGCGCCCTACGAGAGCGCGCGCACGACCACGGCGCTGCGGATCGTCGACGCCGCGCTGCGGCGCGGCTTCGACGTGAACGTGTTCGCCTACGAGGGTGCGGTCGGCATCCCGTTCGCGAAGCAGGCGCAGCATGCCAACGCGGTGCACGGACGCGACGTCGCCGAGGAGGACCACCCGAACCCGAAGGAGTGGGTCGCAGCGCTGTTCGAGCACGCGAAGCGACGCGGCGCCCGCCTCGAGTGGGTGCAGTGCGGCCTGTGCGTCGACGAGCGCGGCGCCGGCGACTGGGTCCCGGGGCCGCGCCGTGGCAGCCCCGCCGACTTCGTCGCCTTCGTCGAGCGCTCGGTGAGCACGCTGGTGATCCCGACCAGGTGAGGAGAGAGCGATGGCAAAGAGGATCCTGAGCATCGTCGAGACCGCCTACCGGGCGACCCTCGAGGAGCAGGACGACACGGTGCTCTGGCTCGCGCACGCCATGCGCGATGCGGGCGCCGAGCTCACGGTCCTGCTGCGCGGCAACGCCGTCGCCTATGCGGCCCGAGGGCAGGACGCGTCGGGGCTCGCGATCGGCGACCGCCCGCAGAGGAGCCAGCCACGGATCGACGTCGACCTCGAGACGCTCGCGGCGAAAGGCGTCCCGGTGCTGGCCGTCGAGGAGGACCTCGCCGAGCGCGGCGTCGAGCGGAGCGAGCTGGTCCGAGGCGTGGAGCTCGTCGCCCGGGCGAGCCTCGCACGGCTCGCGGCCGCGCACGATCAGGTCTGGCACTGGTAGCGAGCACGGCCGAGCACGCGCCGACGGGCCGCGGCGTCGCACGAAACGATCACCGATTCGCCCCGCGCGAGTAGCCGTACGGCCGCGGTCGCGATAGAGGCGGCGGCGACCCTCGGGTCGTCCGGCGAAAGGAGATCTCATGGCCGCCCAGCCCGCTCCCGGCAGACGACGCCCGCGCCGCTCGCGCGCGATCGTGACGCTCTCGTTCGCGACCCTGCTCGCCGGCGCGCCGGCCGGCGAGCGCGCGCACGCGCTGACGACGGCCGACGTCGAGCGCGCCGCGGCTTGGGCGACGTCGGGGCTGCGCGCCGTCACCGGCCGCCTCTCCGCAGACGGCTACGAGGGCCGCGACAACGACACGCCGGGCTCTGCGCGCGCGCAGCGCTTCCTGGTGGCGCGGCTGCGCGACGTCGGTCCCGGGCTCGACGCCGCGCGGCCCGGGGACGACGCCTACCGGCAGGCGTTCGACGTGGACGGCGTGCGCGGCACCAACCTGCTCGCGATCGTGCCGGGGCGCGAGCTGCCCGACGAGTACGTCGTCGTCGGAGCGCACTACGACCACATCGGACGCCGGTGCGACCGCTCGCCGGGCGGCCGGATCTGCAACGGGGCGATCGACAACGCGACCGGCGTCGCCGCGGTGCTCGCTCTCGGCAGCGCGCTGCGCCGCCTGCCGGAGCCCCCGCGGCGCTCGGTCGTGCTGGCGCTGTGGGACGCCGAGGAGGACGGCCTCGTCGGCTCGCGTCACTACGTCGCGCAGCCGATCGTGCCGCTCGAGCGCACCGTCGCGTACGTCAACTTCGACATGCTCGGCGGGCGGCTGCTGCCGAGCCTGGCGCGCACGAGCTTCGCCGTCGCGCCCGAGACGGGCGGTGAGCTCCTGCAGGGCGCGGTCGACGCGGCGATCGCGGCGGAAGGCCTCGGCACGCGCTCGCTGAGCTACATCTTCGGCCAGCTCCGCAGCGACTACGCGAGCTTCGTCGAGGGCTCGGTGCCGACGGTCTTCTTCTCCGACTCGGAAGGCCCCTGCTATCACTCGACGGGCGACGACCTGCACCTCGTCGACTGGGACAAGCTCGCCGCCCAGAGCCGGATCGCCTTCCGGGTCGTGGTCGCGCTCGCGGAGTCGCCGGCGCGCCCGGAGTTCGTGCCGCCGAATCCCGCGCTCGCCGTGTTCAGCGACGCGGTCGCGCTGCGCGACGTCTTCGCCCTGGGACGACGCGACCTGGCGCTGTTTCGCGGCGCCGACCGCGACCGGCTGCTCGAGCTCGACGCGCAGATGCACGCGATCGTGGCGGACGGGCCGTCGGCGTTCGACGCCGACGACGTCGGCGTGGTGCTCGGCGCGGCGGTCGAGGCGATCGAGCTCATCGGGCGGCTCGAGTGCCCGAAGCGCGACGCGCGCGGCCCGTGGGCAGGCCCCGCCTCAGACTGACGCGACGCTCTGCGGCTCCCGCGCCCAGGCGAGCGCGTCCTCGAGGCGGTCGTTGCCCCAGAACAGCTCGTCACGCGTGACGAAGCTCGGCGCGCCGAAGATGCCGCGCGCGACCGCGTCCTCGTTCTGGTGCTTCAAGCGCTCCTTGTTGTCCGGCGCGAGAGCGCGCGCGATCACCTCGTCCGGCCTGCGGCCCAGGCCGGCGAGCAGGTCGGCGATGACGGCCTGGTCGCCGATCTCGCGGTCCTCGGCGAAGTTCGCGTGGTAGACGGCGCGCGTGAAGTCGCCGCACCAGCCCTCGCCGGCGGCGACGAGTGCGACGCGCGCCGCGAGGAGGCTGTTGCGGGGGAAGCGGGCCGGGCGGCGCAGCGGCAGGCCGTGCTTCGCGCAGACGCGCGCCAGGTCGCGCCACATGTAGGCGCCCTTCACCGGGTAGACGTTGAACGGCGAGTCGTTCCAGCCCTGCGCGACGAAGATCGGGCCGAGCAGGAACGGCCGCCAGACGAGCGTCACGCCGGCGGCGCGCGCCGCATCCTCGACGCGCATCGCGGCCGGGTAGGAGTAGGTGCTGGCGAACTCGAACCAGAACTGCAGCTCGGGCGTCGCGTTGCTCATGCGATGACCTCCCGCGGCGTGAAGACGACCGGCATCGTCTCGATGCCGACGATGAAGTTCGACGGCCGGAGCCCGAGGCGCGCGTCGCTCTCGAGCTCGACGTCCGGCAGCTCGCGCAGCAGCTCCTCGAACATCACCCGCAGCTCGAGGCGCGCGAGGCTCGCGCCGAGGCAGAAGTGCGCGCCGTAGCCGCCGAAGGCGACGTGGTTGTTCGGCTGGCGCTCGACGCGGAACGCGAACGGATCGTCGAACACGCGCTCGTCGCGGTTCGCCGAGTGATAGAGCAGCAGCAGCTTGTCGCCCGCGCGGATCGTCTGGCCGCGCAGCTCGACGTCGCGCGTCGCCGTGCGCGCCATGTTCTTGATCGGCGTCACCCAGCGCAGCATCTCCTCGACCGCGAGCGGGATCTTCGTCGGATCGTCGAGCAGCTTGTGGCGCTCGCCGGGGTTGCGCAGGAGCTGCTCCATGCCGCCCGTGATGACGTGGCGCGTGGTCTCGTCGCCCCCGACCAGGATCAGCAGGCTCTCCTGCACCAGATCCTCGTCGCCGAGCTTCTCGCCGTCGATCTCGGCGTGCACGAGCACGCTCATCAGGTCGTCGCGCGGATGGCTGCGGCGGTCGGCGACGACGCGCCCGTTGTAGGCCGCGTACTCCTCGAACGCCTTCATCGCCGCCATCTGCAGCTCGAGCGGCGCCGACGCCGCCGAGCCCTTGATCAGGTCGTCCGACCAGCGCAGCAGCATGTCGCGGTCCTCGGGTGCCACGCCGAGCATGTCGCCGATCATGATCATCGGCAGCGGCGCCGCGACGTCGCGCACGAAGTCGCAGCGTCCGAGCCTCGCCACGCGCGCGATCAGCTCGCGGCAAACCTTGCGGATCTTGGCCTCGTGGTCCTGCACGCGGCGCGGCGTGAAGCCCTTGTTGACGAGCCCCCGGCGCCGCCGGTGCTCGGGGTCGTCCATGTTGATCATCGACGGGATCGGCGGCGAGTCGGGGCGCATGCCGTGCCGGTTGCAGAAGGTGTCGGAGTCCTTCGACACGCGCATCACGTCCTCGTGCAGCGTGACGCCCCACACCTGGCCGTCGAAGTAGACCGGCGCGTTGCGCCGCATCCACGTGTAGTGCTCGTGCGGGTCGCTCGCGTAGAAGTCGCCGTCCGTCAGACGGATCTCGGCGCGCGTGGGATGGTCGGGCACGCTGGTCCTCCTAATCTAATGCAGCGCCCGCGCGGACCCGGGCGCCGGAACGTACTACCCCGCCCCGCTCGGCGACGGAAGGTCGCGGGGCCGGGCGCGGGAAGCGGCTCATTCCGATCCCCCGGCGAGCCGGTCCGTGCTAGCATCGCCGCGCGCGGCGGCCGGCGCCGCGCGGCATTCGTCCGCACCTCGGGACGGAGGCGCACCGCGAGGCGGTGCAAGGAGACGACCATGGCAGCTCCTCGGTGGCCCAAGACGCGCATCGCTCGTGGTGCGCGCGCCGGCGGCGCGCTCGTCGCCGCCCTCCTCCTGGCCGCGTGCAGCGGCGACGGCGCCGGCACGGGCGGGGGCGTGTCGACCCCGGAGTCCGTGCAGCCCTTCTCCGCCGTGCAGGAGGTCTTCACGCAGAGCTGCGCGCTGTCCTCGTGTCACTCGGCGGTCGCGCGGCAGGGCGGCCTCGTCCTCGACCACGAGGACGTCTCCTACACGGGGCTGGTCGGACATCCGGCGCAGCACGTCGACGCCCAGGCGCAAGGCCTGGTCCGCGTCGTCCCCGGCGATCCCGACGCGAGCTTCCTGATCCGCAAGCTGCGCGGCCTCGGACCGGGCGACAAGATGCCCGTCGGCGGCAGCCTGCCCGAGGACACGGTCGCGATGATCGAGAGGTGGATCGAGCGCGGCGCCCACTCGACGGCGGACGAGTGCGGCGAGCAGGAGGCGGCGAGCGACACGGGGCTCGCCTCGGTCGCGCACCACCCGCGCGAATCGGCGCGCTGCACCGGCTACACGCCGCCCCAGAACGAGGGCTTCACGTGGCAGCCGCTCGAGCCGCTGCCCGCACCCGCGCCCTCCGAGGGGCTGCAGCTCTACGTGCCGCCGCGCGACGTCGAGCCCGGCCAGGAGTGGGAGGTGTGCTACGCGTTCACGCCCGACCTGTCGCAGCTGCCGACGGGCGCGATCTCGCGCCAGGAGTACCGCATGCACGAGGGCAGCCATCACCTGCTGCTCTACTCGTACTTCGGCGAGCACCCCGAGCAGTACGCGAGCGGGTTCTGGCCCTGCCTTGCGGCGAACTGCGTCAACCCCGGCGACTGCCCGGAGGACAGCGACGAGTTCCTGCTGCCGATCGGCGGGACGCAGGTCGCGGGGACGCACTACGTCGTCGAGTACCCGAAGGGCGTCGGCCTGCCGCTGCTCGGCCGCAAGCCCGTGATCATCGCGAACCTGCACTACACGAACACCTTCCAGCCGGCGCAGAGGATCTACGGCGAGGCCTGGCTGAACCTCTACTTCCACCGGCCGGAGGAGTTCAAAGTCGTCCTCGACGGCATCTTCGCGATCAACTCGCGCGACCTGATCGTCGAGCCGTACGAGACCAAGACCATCAGCCGCGTCTGGAACCCGCGCTCGATCTTGACGCGCCAGCCGGCGAACGCGGCGATCTTCCAGCTGTTCGGCCACATGCACAAGCGCGGACGCCTGTTCACCATCGAGTTCGTCGACGGCGAGAGCGCGACCGAGATCTACCGGACGACCGCGTGGGACCTCGCGCCGGTGCAGGACTACGAGCCGCCCTACCTGCGGGTGAAGCAGGACCAGGGGCTGCGCTGGACGTGCACGCACGAGAACGGCCGTCGCGACGATCCGAACTACCCGCCGAAGAAGTGCCACGAGGGCTGTGCGGCGTGCGGCTGGGACGACGCGACGCGCACGTGCACCTTCACGCGCGACGACAGCAACCGGGTCTACGCCGAGGGCGAGCCGATGCCGCTCGTCTTCGGCCTGCTCGCGGACGACGACATGTGCAACATGTTCGGCTACTTCATCCGCGAGGAGGACCTGACGAAGCTCGAGTGACGCGCGCCCCGCGGGCCGTGGGTCGGCTGGCCCTGCGTGGCCGACCC
>JBFMAS010000133.1:0-10976 GCA_040755575.1 Thermodesulfobacteriota bacterium | reverse complement strand
CCGCCGTCGACCCCGTCCGCTGCGCCGCCGGCGGCGCCCGCGGGGCAGGGGCCGACCGGCACGGTCGCGGAGCCGCGGGCCGCGGCGCCCTCGCCGGCCAGGGAGGACGTCACCGTCGACCCGCTGCGCGGCCGCGCGGCCGCCGGGGAGGAGCGCACGGTCATCCTGCCGCGCAAGGTCGCCTCGACCTTGCAGCTCAAGCGTGTGGCGCCGAGCGGGCAGGCCGAGACGCTGACGCTCGAGCGTCCGAACCTGATGCTCGGTCGCGGGCACGGCTGCGACGTCAAGCTGTTCACGCCGACGGCGTCCCGCGAGCACGCGCGCATGTGGTTCCAGGACGGGCAGTGGAGGATCGCCGCGCTGGAGCGCAAGTCGCTCTACATCGACGGCGTGCGACAGGCGGAGGGCGAGGTCCGTCTGCGCAACGGGATGCGGCTCCGCCTCGGCGACGACGAGCTGGTGGTCGTCGAGGCGGGCGAGGCAGCGGCGGGCGAGGTGCCCAGCGGTGGGTCATGGGCGCGGCTCGTCGCCTTCGTGAAGGGGTTGTTCGGGCGGCGCGGCTGAAGGGGAGCCGCGCGCGGCTTGCGAAAAGTGTGAATTGACAGGGGTGGGACGGGGGCGGTCCGCGCCTCCGCAACGAAGCGGGCGTGATGACATGTCGGCAAGACTGATCGGACTTGCAGTGGTGTGGTTGCTCCTGCTCGTTGCCCCGGCGCGCGCGCAGGACGTGACCGAGGAGGCGGCCCCGGCCGCGGCGGCCGACGCGCAGCCGGCGGCGCAGGAGGCGGCGCCGAGCGACTTCGAGGACGCGCGCGGCGGCGGCGACCTGACGCTCGGCGCAGCGGGGGTCCGCGGGCGCGAGGAGCCGCTGTTCCCCGACTTCGACCCCCTGCCGGACCGCTGGCGGATCCAGCCGCCGCCCTACCAGCTCACGGTGCCGGGCTCGATCTGGGATCCGTACAACCAGAATCCGCTCAAGGGCGACTTCCCGCTGCCGGGCTTCCAGACCATCTTCCCCCGCATCACGCTCGCCTCGAAGACGGTCATCGAGGGACGCCGCTTTCCGATCGCGAGCGGCGTCAGCACCGAGGACCCCGGCGAGTTCAACTTCTTCGGCAGCCCGGACAGCGTCGAGATCGATCAGAAGTTCGCGGCGCGCTTCGAGCTCATCAAGGGCGCGACCACCTACAAGCCGTTCGACTGGCAGTTCCTGATCGAGGGCGTCGGCGACCTGAACAGCTTGACGCTGTGGGAGCGCGGCGGCGTCTACCCCGACGTCCGCGAGGGCACCGACCGCTTCCTCGCCGACGTGCGGCTCGAGCAGGCGTTTCTCGAGGTGCACCTCGCCGACCTGTCGGCGAACTACGACTTCATCTCGACCAAGATCGGCCGGCAGGCGTTCAACTCGGACTTCCGCAGCCTGATCTTCCAGGACGTCAACCAGGGCGCGCGCATCTTCGGCACCGCGAACAGCGGGCGCTACCAGTACAACGCGATCTACTTCTACCAGGCGGAGAAGGACGTCGTCAGCGGCCTCAACACGTTCGGGCTGCGCGACCAGCAGGTCGGCATCGCCAACGTCTACATCCAGGACTTCTTCTTCAACGGCTGGACCAACGAGTTCAGCTTCCACTACAACTTCGACGACGGCGAGAAGGCCGGCTTCGTCTACGACCGCCTCGGCTTCCTCGTGCGGCCCACCCCGATCGGCGATCCGCAGCCGCACAACGTCGAGGCCTGGTACCTCGGCTGGGCGAGCGAGGGGCACATCGGCCGCATCAACGTCAGCCACGCCTTCTACCAGGCTCTGGGCACGGACGACTTCAACAACATCGCGGGGCGCGAGACCGACATCAACGCGCAGCTCGTCTTCCTCGAGCTGTCGATCGACCAGGACTGGCTGCGCTACCAGACGTCGGTCTACTTCGCGTCGGGCGACGACGACGCGCGCGACGGCGACGCGAACGGGTTCGACTCGATCCTCGACAACCCGAAGGTCGCGGGCGGCGAGTTCAGCTTCTTCAACCGGCAGTCGATCCGCATCACCGACCGCGGCGGCGCGGGGCTCAACCAGCGGCTCAGCCTGGTGCCCGACCTGCGCAGCAACAAGTTCCTCGGCCAGGCGAACTTCGTGAACCCCGGCCTGCTGCTGGTCAACGCGGGAGTCTCGGCCGAGGTGACGCCGACCGCGACGCTGATCGGCAACGCGAACTACATCCAGTTCGTCGACAGCGCGGTGCTCGAGACGATCCTCGGCCAGGCCGACATCGACGAGACGGCCGGCGTGGATCTGAGCCTCGGCATCGAGTACCGGCCGTTCCTCAACAACAACATCATCGTGAAGGGCTTCGGCGCGATCTTCCAACCGCTCGACGGCTTCCGCCAGATCTACGGCGGCCAGACTTTGTGGCAGCTCGGCACCGAGCTGACCCTGGTCTACTGAGGTGACGACGATGGCGCGCCGGATAGGAGTCCTGGGGATGAGCTGCGGTGGCCTGATCGTGCGGGCGTGCTTCGGACGGACGGCTCTCGCCTTCGTCGTGGCGCTCGGCTTGTGCTTGACGAGCGCGGCGACGGTCGGCGACGCGCCGGCGCAGGCACAGGACCCGGTGACCGCCGAGGCGGCGGCCGCCGCCGTCGACGAGCCGAGCCCGCTTCTGCGCCAGACGCAGGGCGAGGCCGACGCGAAGAGCACGGGCTGCGTCTCCTGCCACGTCGGCATCGAGCCGATGCACGACACCGGCACGGTCAAGCTCGGCTGCGTCGACTGCCACGGCGGCGACGTCAAGGTGTCGGCTGGCGGCGCGCAGCCGGGCAGTGCCGAGTACCGCGATGCGATGGAGCGCGCGCACGTCCAGCCGCGCAACCCGGAGGCCTGGGCGTCGAAGAGCGACCCCGAGCGCGTCAGCTCGGCGAACCCGGTGCGCAGCTACACGCTGCTCAACAACGAGTCGCCCGAGTTCATCCGCTTCTTCAACCCGGGCGACCTGCGGATCGCGAACGAGACGTGCGGCGTCGCCGGCTGCCACACCAGCGAGGTGCTGCGCGTCCGCAAGAGCATCATGACGACGACCGCGCTGCTCTGGGGCGGCGGCGCGTACAACAACGGCGTCGTCTCGGTGAAGAACTACATCTTCGGCGAGTCGTACTCGCGGGACGGCGTGCCGCAGAAGATCAACACCGTGCCGCCGCCGACTCCGGAGGAGACGGCGAAGGGCGTGCTGCCCTTCCTCGTCCCGCTGCCGCGCTGGAACGTGATCCAGGCGCCCGACCCGCTGCGCGCCTTCGAGAAGGGCGGCAAGATCGACCGCTCGGTGGTGTCCGAGGTCGGTAACCCGAACCTCGGGCCGTTCGTCGACCTGCCGGGCCTCGCCGACGCCAAGTTCGGCATCCGCGGCCTCGGCACCGACCTCCGCATCAGCGCGGCGGTGCTGAACATCCACAAGAGCCGGCTCAACGACCCCGTGCTGTCGTTCCTCGGCACCAACGACCACCCCGGCGACTACCGCTCGAGCGGCTGCACCGCGTGCCACGTGGTCTATGCGAACGACCGCGAGCTGACGAGCTCGGGTCCGTACGCGAAGTTCGGCAACCTCGGCCGCTATGCGGGCAACGACCCGACGATCCCGAAGGACGAGCCCGGGCACCCGATCCAGCACCGCCTGACGCGCGCCATCCCGACCAGCCAGTGCATGATCTGCCACATGCACCAGCCGAACGCGTTCGTGAACCCCTACCTCGGCTACCAGTGGTGGGACTACGAGACCGACGGCGAGCTGATGTGGCCGCAGGAGCAGCGCTACCCGACGTCGCTCGAGCCCTGGCCGTTCAACAACCGCGACGCGGAGTCGCAGCGGCAGGCGATGCTCGCGGATCCCGAGGGCGCGGTGATGCGTGGCCTGTGGAACGACCCGGAGTTCCTGCAGAACGTGAGCCGTCTGCCGACCAAGGACACGCGCTTCGCCGACTACCACGGCCACGGCTGGGTGTTCCGCGCGGTCTACAAGCAGGACCGTCAGGGCAACCTGCTCGACAAGAAGAACAACATCATCGCGCCCGACGACCCGGCGAAGCTCGACAAGGCGGTCCACCTGAAGGACATCCACGCCGAGAAGGGCATGCACTGCGTCGACTGCCACTTCGAGCAGGACAACCACGGCAACGGTAAGCTCTACGGCGGCTTCGCCGAGGCGGTCGAGATCGGCTGTCCCGACTGCCACGGCACCATCAACGGCCGCGCGAAGCTCCGCACGACGAGCCCGGCGGCGCCGCCGGGTGGGCACGACCTGCTGACGGGCTTCACGCCGTGGAAGAAGCGCCGCTTCGAGTGGGTCGGCACGGACCTCATCCAGCGCTCGATGGTCGACGAGAACCTCGAGTGGAAGGTGAGCCAGGTGATCGACTCGATCGATCCCGCGCATCCCGAGTACAACGAGAGGTCCGCGATCGCGAAGACCATCCTCAAGGACGGCAGGACGTGGGGCGCGCTGCCCGAGAGCACGAGCTCGCTCGCGCACGGCGAAGACAAGATGCTCTGCTACACCTGCCACACCTCGTGGATGACGAGCTGCTTCGGCTGCCACCTTCCCCAGGAAGCGAACTGGAAGAAGGACATGCAGCACTTCGAGGGCGGCGAGTTCCGCAACTGGACGTCGTACAACCCGCAGGTGGTGCGCTACGACATCTTCATGCTCGCGAAGCACGGCGGGCCGAAAGGCTACAAGATCGCCCCCGCGCGCTCGAGCAGCGCGCTGCTGATCAGCACGACCAACGCGAACCGCGAGCGCCTCTACATCCAGCAGGCGCCCGTCTCGGCCGAGGGCTACTCGAGCCAGGCGTTCAACCCCTTCTTCGGGCACACTGCACGCAAGGAGGAGGTGCAGACCTGCACGAGCTGCCACCTCTCGTCCACGGGCGACAACAATGCCTGGATGGCGCAGGTGCTGACGCTCGGCACCAACCTGGTCAACTTCATGGGCCGCTTCGTCTGGGTCGGCATGGGCGAGGACGGCATCGAGGGCGTCGCGGTCACGGAGTGGGACGAGCCGCAGGCGGTGATCGGCAGCAACCTGCACAAGCTCGCCTATCCGGCCGACTTCCAGGACCACCTCGACAACGGCCTCGAGCTGCAGGAGGCCTACGAGCACTCGGCCACGAACGCGCGCAGCCTGCAGCTGCGCGGTGAGTACCTCTACACCGCCAACGGGCCGGACGGCCTGCGCGTCTTCGACGTCGCCAACATCGACAACAAGGGGCGCTCGGAGCGCATCGTCACCGCCCCGGTCTCGCCGCTCGGCCAGCGCGCCTACGTGCGCACCGAGGACGCGACCGGCGTCGCGCTGCCGACCAACATGCCGATCGACCCGACGCGCGAGCAGAACCCGGCGAACCAGGAGCAGCCCTGGAACCCGATCTACCGCTACGCCTTCGTGTCGGACTCGATCGAGGGCCTGGTGGTGGTCGACGTGACCCGGCTCGGCGACCGGGACCCGCAGAACAACTTCCTCGAGCGCGCGGCGCAGTTCAACCCGGGCGGCGCCCTCGACGGCGCGTCGTACATCACGATCGCCGGCAACTACGCCTACGTGCTGTGCAACCGCGGCCTCGCGGTGCTGAGCATCGCGGACCCGCTCGCGCCGGCGATCGTCGCCGAGCTCGGCGCGCCGGCGCTGGTCGAGCCGCGCGCGATCGCGATCCAGTTCCGCTACGCGTTCGTCACCGACGCCGAGGGCCTGAAGGTGGTCGAGGTGACGTGGCCCGAGCGGCCGGTGCTCCGTGCGTCGCTGCCCATCGCCGAGACGCACGACCTCTACGTGGCCCGCACCTACGCCTACGTCGCGGCCGGCAGCCAGGGGCTCGCGATCGTCGACGTGACGCGGCCCGAGAAGCCGCGCCTCTACCAGATGTTCAACGCCGACGGTGCGCTGACGGACACGCGCTCGGTGCGCGTCGCGTCGGCGTACAACAGCGTCTTCGGGTTCGTCGCGGACGGCGTGAACGGGCTGCGCGTGCTGCAGCTGATCTCGCCGGGCGAGACCGTCGGGGCGCAGGGCTTCAGCCCGATCCCGACGCCGCGCCTGATCGCGACCTACCCGACGGCCGGCCCGGCGATCGCGCTGTCGAAGGGCATGGACCGCGACCGAGCGGTCGACGAGAGCGGCAACCAGGTGAGCGTCTTCGGCCGCCTGGGCTCGAGGCCGTTCACGCGCGCCGAGATGGAGCGCTTGTTCGTCCGCGAGGGCCGCGTCTTCACCGTGTCGGACACGCGGCCGAGCGCGCCCAAGAAGTTCGTGCGGCCCTACGAGCCGCCGCCCGGCCAGGTGGAGGGCGGTCCGGTGACGCAGCCGCTCGCGCCGGAGCCGGAGAGGCTGCTGCCGGGGAGGGAGTGACCGCCGAGAGGCTGCGAACCGGGTAGAATCCAACATGGATCGAAGACGGTGGCTGGTGCGCATCTTTCGCTCGGGGGAGCGCCCGCGCGACAACGAGATCGTGTACGGCACCCCTTCAGAGCGTCTTGCGATGGTCTGGCCGATCACCGTGAACGCGTGGGCGATGCGAGGAGCGGCGCGTGCTGAACTCCGACTTCGCCGAGATGTTGTCCGCATTGTCCGACGCGGGCGCGGACTTCCTGGTCGTGGGCGCGTACGCGCTCGCGGCGCACGGGGTACCTCGCGCGACGGGTGACCTCGACATCTGGGTACGGCCGACCAGGCGCAATGCGGCGCGCGTCCTGCGAGCGCTCCGCTCCTTCGGGGCTCCGCTCTTCGATCTGACGGCGGACGATCTGTCGCGCGAAGGCACGATGCTTCAGATCGGCCAGCCGCCGTCGCGGATCGACATCCTGACCAGCATCGACGGAGTGGCGTTCCGCGAGGCATGGCAGACGCGGCTGCGGTGCGAGCTCGAAGGCGTCGTACTAGCGGTGCTGGGTCGCGACGCCCTGATCCGCAACAAGAGGGCGGTGGCGCGCCCCAAGGACCTCCTCGACATCGCGATCTTGGAGCAAGCGGCAGCGCGCCGCGGCAAGAAGGCAAGGGTGGAGCGTGTCGCTCGGCGGCCGGGGAGGAGGTGAACATGTCGTTCCGGCTGATCGCCGCACAGTGCCGGCGGAGGGACTGGCAATCGCCTACGACGGCGAGAAGCTGCAGCCGCGGGTGGTTGTACGTCGGACGAAGACTGCACGGGCGTGTCCGTCGCGGCGCACCGGGGCGAAGCTCCCTGTCTGGTGTCGGACTTCTGCTACTTCGCCGTCACCAAGGCGTCGGCGCCCGACGTGCAGCGTTTTCTCGACGAGGACCCGGCGCTCGGCGCGATGTGACTCACGCTCCGACGCAACGCGTGTCCTCTGTCCGTACCGTTCTGCGGCCCAGTCGCGCCCATGTGCGATGACGGTCGCTGCAGCCTCCTCGCGATCGAGCCTCCCTGATCTGGCGTACTCGGCCGTAGCGCTCGACCACGATCGCGATCGACCGAACCACCTGACCTCGGATGAGGCCGGCAGTGGCGGTTTCAAGATGTGGGTGGTCGGAACTCGTCCCGAGGCGAACACCAGGCGGGGTCCACGGGTGCTCAGTCGCCGAGCCAGCTTGCGAAGAGGCGGCGGAATGCCGCCCCCACCGCGCGCAGGTCCTCGGCCATGAGCCGTCCGATGACCTTGTCGACGAGCTCGCCGTCGACCGTCGCCACCTTTGCGAGCCGGAGCAGGCTCGGATGGAGCAGCCCCGCCTTCTCCCAGCCCGCGAGCCGCACGTCGCCGTCGAGCTGCAGCGCGTCGACCTGGCTCGTGATCATGGCGACGGTCGCCAGCCGGTAGCGCCGGCCGCGCGCGACCTGCGACAGCAGCAGGGCGGGGCGCTTCTTGGTCGTCGCGGCGTCCGCGAACGGAAAACGGACCAGGACGACGTCGCCGGCCTTCACAGGCGGTCGTAGTCCGCGTCGCGCGGATCGTTCCACTCCTCGAAGGTCGCGTCGGCGAGCCGGGCGAGGGCCTTGGTCTCGAGCCGGTCGGCGAAGTACGCCTCGAGGGCGCGCACCAGGACGTCCTTGACGCTGGTGTCGCGCTCCTGCGCTTCGGCCTTCAGCAGGCGTACGAGCCGCGGGTCACCGAGGTCGGTCGAGATGCGCGTTCCCATGTCCACGCATTAGCAGAAACGCGCATTTCTGCGAAGCCGCAGCGGGCCGACGGTTTCCGGTCGGCGCCCGTCTCGACTACCGTACCCCGCGATGCCCGGGGCGGCGGCGAAGCGGCAGCGGCGGCGTGGCAGGCGGCCCCGCTGGGAGCACTGGTCCGACGACGAGCTGCTCGACCTGCGCCTCGCGGACCTGGCGCCGGACCTGGCGATCGACGGCACGTGGCTCGAGCCGCGCATCGCGCAGCTCTACCGCGAGCTCGAGCGCTGCGGCGTCGTCTTCCAGCCGCACTTCTGGCTGTCGGACGACTGGTTCACCCCCGAGGGCGTGCCCGGCGTCGCGATCCCGTTCTACCTCGCGCACCCGCGGCTCGCGCGCCTCGAGGAGGCGCAGATGCTCGAGATCGAGGGCGGCACGCCGGAGTGGTGCATGCGCATCCTGCGCCACGAGACGGGGCACGCGATCGACAACGCGTTCCGCCTGCGCCGCTTCCGCCGCCGCCAGCAGCTGTTCGGCAGGTCGACCCTGCCGTACCCCGAGTCCTACGCGCCGCGGCCGTACAGTCGGAATTTCGTGCTGCACCTCGAGAACTGGTACGCGCAGAGCCACCCCGACGAGGACTTCGCCGAGACCTTCGCCGTCTGGATGACGCCGCGCTCGGCGTGGCGGCGGACGTACGCCGGCTGGCCCGCGCTGAAGAAGCTCGAGTACGTCGACGAGCTGATGTGGGAGCTCGCCGGCAAGACGCCGCCGATCACCAACCGCAGGCAGGTCGAGCCGCTCAAGAGCCTGAAGCGCACGCTGCGCCAGCACTACGCGAGGAAGCGCGAGCGCTACGGCCGCGCGCTGCCCGACTTCGCCGACCGGGACCTGCGGCGCGTGTTCTCGGACTCGCCCGCGTTCCGCGACCGGCCGACGGCGGCGAGCTTCCTGCGCCGCGTGCGCAAGCAGGTGAGCCGGCGGGTCGCGCGCACGACCGGCGCCTACCAGTACGCCGTCGACCAGGTGCTCGAGGGAATCATCTCGCGCTGCCGCGCCCTGAACCTCCGTCTCACCGCTCCCGAGGACCAGACCATGATCGACTTCGCGATCCTCCTCGCCGTGCACACGATGAGCTCGCTCACCCGGCGCTCGCGGGTGGCGATGTGAAGAAGCTCCGCGTGCTCGCGCTCATGGACGAGCGCCGCATCCCGCCCGACGAGCCCAGCGACGAGGAGCTCACGACGGCCGACTGGAAGACGGAGTACGACGTCACGGCGACCCTCGAGCGCCTCGGCCACGAGGTGCACATGCTGGGCGTCGGCGGCGACCTCAACGTGATCCGCCGCACGATCGAGGACGTGAAGCCCGACATCGTGTTCAACCTGCTCGAGGACTTCCACGACGTGCCGATCTACGACCAGAACGTCGTCAGCTACCTCGAGATCCTGCGGGTGCCGTACACCGGCTGCAACCCGCGCGGGCTGATGCTGGCGCGCGACAAGGCGCTGTCGAAGGCGCTGCTCGCCTCGCACCGCATCCCCGTGCCGGAGTACGCCGTGTTCCGCATCGGCCGCCGCGTACGGCGGCCGCGCCGGCTCGCCTTCCCGCTGATCGTCAAGTCGCTCACCAAGGAGGGCTCGGAGGGCATCGCGCAGGTGTCGATCGTCGACAGCGACGAGAAGCTCGCCGAGCGCGTGCGCTTCGTGCACGAGCGGCTCGGCACGCACGCCATCGCCGAGCGCTACATCGACGGCCGCGAGCTCTACGTCGGCGTGCTGGGCAACGAGCGCCTGCAGGTGTTCCCCGTGTGGGAGCTGCTGTTCACCCGGCTGCCGGAAGGGGCGCCGCGCATCGCGACCGAGCGCGTCAAGTGGAACCCGGCCTACCAGGAGAAGGTCGGCGTCGAGACGGCCGCGGCGAAGAACCTGCCCGACGAGCTCGTGACCCGCATCGTGCGGCTCGCGAAGCGCATCTACCGCACCCTCCAGCTGTCGGGCTATGCGCGCATCGACCTCCGGCTCGACGCCGCGGGGCGCGTGTACGTGCTGGAGGCGAACCCGAACCCGCAGATCGCGTACGGCGAGGACTTCGCGGAGTCGGCGGAGCACGCAGGCATCAAGTACGGCGAGCTCCTGCAGCGCATCGTCAACCTCGGAATGCGCTGGTCCTCCGAGACCGGCGGCTGAGCTCCTGCCGGCCGCTCGACGCCCTGGCGCACGCCATGGCGCCGCGCAACGCGTCGCGCCAAACAAAAATCATTGCCCGCGCCGATTCCGCGCGGCTAGCCTGCTTCGCGGCGCTTCCGCCTCCACGACCGACCACCCGAAGGAGAAAGCCATGCAGCCTCGTTCCGTCACGCGCGCCGTGCTCACGCTCGTCCCCGCCCTCGCGCTCGCAGCCGGCGCCGCCGTCGCCGCGCCGGTGACGCCGCCCGCGACCAGATACCAGTCGAGCCTCGTGCCGCCGACGCCGGCGACCGGCACCGACTTCGAGATCACCAAGGCGTCGCAGGTGCAGGTGTCGGTGTCGAGCGGCAACGTCACCTTCAAGCTCAAGCTGAACGGCGTCGTGTCGAGCGGCGTGCCGGTGAGCCAGACCGGCAACACCTTCCAGGCCGACCTGCGCTACGGCGGGGTGCTGCACACGGTGTCGTTCGTGTTCGACCTCGCGAACGGCAAGACCAACAACGCCCAGACCAAGTTCACGATCGCGAACGGCTCGTTGCCGGGCGGCGGCGTCGCACCGGACGACTCGATCGAGGTGCGCACGGTGCGCTGCCTCCAGGGCGGCGCGGGTCCGGGCGCGGGTCTGTCGTTCTGCTCGCCGGGCCTCACCGCCAAGTAGAGCCCGCGTCTCGCGTCCGG
>JBFMAS010000132.1:0-5245 GCA_040755575.1 Thermodesulfobacteriota bacterium | reverse complement strand
GGCGCCTCGCGGCGGAACAGGTGCACGCGCCGGCCGCTCGGCGCGCCGTCGACGAGCCGGACGAAGAAGACGTCGACCGCGCCGCGCTCGACGAGCCACACTCGGCCCGGCTGGTCGAGCGCGAACGGCCGGCTCGCGTCGGCGGCGATCAGCTCACCGAGGCCGGACCAGAGGCCCTCGTCCGGCGAGGGGCGTGGCTCAAGCGCCGATGAGAGCGGCATAGGCGCCCTTGCGCTCCTTGAGCTCGTCGTGGCGGCCGCGCTCGACGACCCGCCCCTCGTGGAGGACGACGATCTCGTCGGCGTCGCGGATCGTGCTCAGGCGGTGTGCGACGATCAGGCAGCTGATCCCGCGGCGCCGCAGGTTCGAGTCGATCTCGACCTCGGTGCGCGGGTCGAGGGCGCTCGTCGCCTCGTCGAGGATCAGGATCGACGGCTCGAGCGCGAGCGCGCGCGCGATCTCGAGGCGCTGGCGCTGGCCGCCGCTGAAGTTCGCGCCGCCCTGCTCGACCCGCGTCAAGTAACCGGCCGGGCGCGACGCGATCTCGTCGTGGATGCCGGCGTCCTGCGCGGCGGCGATGACCACCTCGTCGGGCAGCGTCGGGTCCCACAGGGTGAGGTTCTCGAGCACGGTGCCGTCGAACAGGAAGATGTCCTGGTCGACGTGCGCGACGGACGCCGTCAGGAGCCCGCGCGGCCACGCCGAGCGCGGCTTGCCGTCGAGCAGCACCTCGCCCGACCACGGCTGGTGCAGGCCGGCCGCGAGCCGCGCGACCGTCGACTTGCCGCTGCCCGAGCCGCCGACGATCGCGACCCGCTGGCCGGGCGCGATCCTGAGGTCGAAGTCGACCAGCAGCGGCGGCGCGACGCGGCTGTAGCCGAAGCTGACGCGGCGGAACTCGAGGAAGCCGTCGAGCTTGCCGCGCACCACCTCGACGCGCGGGCCGTCGTGCTGGTCGCGGACCTCGGGGTCGAGCCTGGCGGCGAGCGCGTCGTCGAGCCGGTTGAGATCGCCCTGCAGCGTCTGCATCGTGCTGCCGAGCCCGACCAGATCGGCGAACGGCGTGGTGAAGGTCGTCATCAGCGCCTGGAACGCGACCACCATGCCGACCGAGAGGCTGCCGCGGATGACGAGGTAGGCGCCGAGGCAGAGCATCAGCGTCGCGTTCAGCGAGGCGAGGACCTTGGGCACGCGGTCGAGGACCTGCGACAGGCGTCCCAGGTCCTGCTGCGCGTCGACGACCTTGCCCTGGTAGCCGGCGACGCGCGCGAAGAAGTCGTTCTCGCCGCCCGATGCCTTGATCGACTCGATCGCGAGGAGGCCGCTCGTCGCCGTGCCGATCATCTTGCCGCGCTCCTGCAGGTAGCGCCGGTTGCCGTCGACGCGCAGCCGCGAGATGAGCTGCAGCGCGACCAGGTTGAGCATCGCCATGCCGACGCCGATGACGGTCAGCGTGACGTCGTACGACAGCAGGATCAGCGCGTAGGGCAGCAGCGTCACCAGCGCGACGATCGTCGTCGCGAGCCTGCCCGACAGCACGGACGCGATCTTGTCGTTCAGCGCGACTCGGCTGCCGATCTCGCCCGCGAAGCGCTGCCCGAAGAACTCGAGCGGCAGGCGCAGCACGTGCCAGAGGAACTGGCTCGAGGCCGAGATCGAGATCTTCTTCGACAGGCGCAAGAGGTAGTAGCGCTGCAGCCAGGTGACGAAGCCGACCACGACCGCCGTCGCCAGCATGATCCAGAGCAGCGGCACCACCCAGTCGCGAAAGCCCTTCTCGATGTAGTCGTCGATGAAGACCTTCTGGAAGGTCGGCGTGACGAGGCCGGCGAGCGACAGCAGGAGCCCCGTCAGCACGGCGTAGACCACCGCCGGCTCCGAGCCGCGCAGGCGGCGCGCGAGGCTCGGCAGCATGCTCGGCGGCTTGCGGTCGGCGCGGAAGTCCGGTCCCGGGCGGAAGCTCAGCGCGACGCCGGAGTACGAGCGGACGAACTCGGGGCGCGTCACCGTGCGCGGTCCCATCGCCGGGTCGTTGAGGTAGACGACGTCCCGACCGAACCCCTCGACGACCAGGAAGTGGTTGCGGTTCCAGAACACGATGCACGGCAGGTCGAGCGCCTCGACCTCGCCCGCGCTCGCCTTCGCGCCCGACGCCTCCAGGCCGTAGAGACGCGCCGCGCGCAGGATGTTGGTCGCGCGGCTGCCGTCGCGCGACACGCCCGCGTCGATGCGCAGCTCCTCGAGCGGCACGTAGTGCCCGAAGTGGCCGAGGATGCTGCCGAGCGCGGCGGCGCCGCACTCGACCGCCTCGTACTGCAGCACCGTCGGCGTGCGTGCCCGAGTGCCGCGCTGCGCGGAGCGGCGCCACCTCATGCGCGGATCCCGAACAGCTCCTTCAGGAGCGGGATGACGAGCGTGATCGGCCGCTGCTCCTGCGTGATCACGCGCGCGCTGCACAGGGTGCCCGAGCGGATCTCGAACGGCGGGCCCTTCGACGAGGACCAGCGGAAGCCGCTCGGCGTGCGGTGGTCGAGCTCGAGGTCCGCTTCGACGGCGATCGGCGCGCCCTTCTCGGTGAAGCTTTCGACCAGGCGCTGGTTGCCGAGCAGAGCGAGCATCGCCTCCTGCGTGGCCGGCGCCTCGCTGACGGCGGTCACGCGCGCGACGATGTAGCCGTAGTCGTAGACCTCCGCCGTCCCCGGCGAGACCTGCATCGTCATGCCCGTCTGGACCCGCTTGCCGAGCCCCGAGGTCATGTAGACCAGCGCCTTCATGCTTTCGTTCAGCGCCTCGATCGACACCACCGTGTCGCCGGTCGACACCGCCTGACCCGGTAGCGCGACGAGCCCGATCACCTCGCCGTCGTTGCTCGCGACGAGCTTCGAGGTCTCGGCGAGCTGCGTCTGGAGGTCGTCGAGCTGCGACTTCGCCTGCACGAGCTGCGTCTCGGCGGCGAAGATCGCCTGGTCGGCGGAGATCTTCGCCGACGTCTCGTCGGCGTCGATCTTCTTCAGCTGGTTCTCGGCCTGCAGCAGGCTGATCTGCGTCTGGCTGAGCTGGCTCTGCGTCTGGATGTAGGACGTGGCCGGGATCAGCCCCTTGTCCATGAGCTGCTTCTGGCTCGCGACGATCTGCGTCAGCGACTTGACGAGCTGCTGGTAGCTCGTGATCGAGGCCGCTGTGCTGTCGCGCTGCTTGGCGAGGAAGACCATCTGCTCCTGCAGGCCGCGCGTCTGCTCGGCCTTCACCGTGTCGTAGTTCGCCTGCAGCTTGGCGACGGTCGCCTTCTGGCCCTCGATCTGCGCCTCGAGGGTCGGCTGGGTGATCGTGCCGACGACCTGCCCGGCGGCGACGCGGTTGCCGACCGCGACGTCGAGGCTCGCGACCTTGCCGGTGCCGAGCGCCACGACGCTCGCGATGCGCCCGCCACGCAGCAGGATGCCGTCTCCGCTCACCGTCGTCGGGATGCTGCCGACGAAGCCCCACACCACCGCGGCGAGCACCACGAAGCCGACGGTGCCGAGCGCGAGCCAGCCGAGCGGCGTCGTGATGGTGACCAGCCGGTCGAGCTCCTCGGGGGACTGCAGCCGCTGCGGCAGCGGCGGGGGGGCGGCGCCGTCAGAAGCCATGTGCCTCGATGGCCTGGTCCGGCGTGAGCGCGGCGCGCTCGAGCGCCTCCGCGGCGCCGTCGCCGGGCTCGGGGAGGAGCGTGCCGGTCGCGTAGCGCAGCTGGACGATCGCGTTCGCGTAGTTGAGCTGCGCCGAGAGGCGCTGGCTTTGCGCCGAGGCGAGGCTCTGCTCGGTCGTCGTCACGTCGACGATCGAGGCCATGCCGAGCTTGAACAGCTCGCGCTGGTCGCTGACCGACTGCGTGAAGAGCTGGAATGCCTCGTCGAGCTTGACGAGCTCGGAGTACGCGCGCGCCAGGCCCTGCGCCGCGTCGACCACGCCGGTGCTGATCTGCGACGCGAGCAGCGTACGGTTGTCCGCGCTCTGCTCGACGGTCGCCTGCTGCACCGCGAGCTCGCCCTTGGCGGCGTTGTTCTCGACCGGGAAGGAGAAGGTGATCGACGCCTGCGCGGCGAGCCCGTTCACCTCCGCCTCACCCGGGATGAGCTGGCGTGCGTTGCGGCCCTCGTTCTCGGTGAGCCCGCCGAGGCCGCCCGCGATCTGCAGGTCGAGCGTCGGCAGAAGCTCGTTCCGCGCCGCGACCAGCAGGATGCGGTTCGACTCCACCTGCTTCTCCGCGGCGCGCAGGTCGTCGCGGCGCTCGAGCGCGAGCGCGACCAGGCGCTGGATCAGCGCGCGGTCGAAGCTCGGCACCGAGCGCCGGGTCGGCAGCTCCTGCGACGCCCGCGGCGCGCTCGCCACCTGGTCGTTCGGCAGGCCGATCAGCACGGCGACGCTCTGCGCGGCCTCGGTCAGCTGCTGCTCGCCGGCGATGCGCGTCGCCACCGCCTGCTCGAGGCTCGCGCGTGCCTGGGTGATCTGCGCGGCCGGCTGGATCGCGCCCTTCACCAGGTCCTCGGTCATCGAGACCAGCTCGCGGTAGCGACCCTCGACCTGGACGTCGATCGCGAGCTGCTCCTCCGCCGCCTTCAGCGCCCAGTACGCCTGGATCACCTGCAGGAGCTGCGTCGCGGTGACGAAGCGGAGCTGATGCTCCTGCGCCTCGAGATCGACGTGTGCCGAGCGCTGCTGTGCGGTGACGACGTCGGTGCCGAGCCCCTGCAGGAGCGGGATGGTGAAGGAGAGGCCGACGATCGTCTGCGTGTAGGCGACGTTCCCCGACAGCTCCTGCTCGGCCTCGGCGAGCGGCCCGACGGTGATGCCGTTCTCGAGCAGCTTCGACACGCCCGCCTGGTAGGTGACCGACTCCTGACGGTCCGCCTTGCCGTAGGTGCCCTGCAGCATGGCGGAGATCGTGTAGTCGAAGATGCCGTTCGCCTGCTGCACGAGCCCCCTGTTGATCGCCACCTGCGACGCCTGGATGCGGATCTGCGGGTTGCGCTCGAGCGCGAGCCGGATCGCGCCGGCGAGCGAGATGCGCGGGCCGCCCGCGTCCTCGGCCGTCCGGCGCGGCGTCGCGGACGTCGGCGGCGCGCTCTCCGCTGCCGCGACGAGCAGCGCGACGAGGGCCGCGCAAACCCCCCCGCCGAACGCCAGTCGCACGCGTCCCCTGGTCCCCATCGGCCCCGCTCTCGCATCGTCTATCGGCCGTTCTGGCGGACGCGTTAGCGGACGC
>JBFMAS010000131.1:0-14746 GCA_040755575.1 Thermodesulfobacteriota bacterium | reverse complement strand
GCCGGGGATCGCGTCCGGGGCGGGGGAGCGGCGGGGAGCCGGCGCCCGGACGGGGCGGGTCGTCTCAGTCGATCGTCACCGTCAACGTCACGACGGGGTCGTAGTAGAGGTAGAAGCGGCCGTGGATCTGGTAGGTGCCGGCCGGAGCGGGCAGGCCGCTCTCGTCCTTCAGGTCCCAGAAGGCGCGGAGCTGGTACTTGAGCACCTCCTGGTCGAGCCCGGGTGCGCCGTCGGGCAGGAACGGGTCGCCGCAGCCCTCCTCGCGGATCGTCCGCACGCGGACGTCGCCCTGGTAGACGTAGAGGTCGAGGCAGGGATCGAAGATGCCGCCCGGTGACGAGGACTCGGTCACCGTGAAGCGCAGCGCGACCACGTCGGGCTGCGTGTAGCGCGCGCAGTCGGACTCGAGCACGACGCGGTTGTAGCCGTCGCTCCAGGTCGCGCGGTTGACGCTCGCCGGGTCGCAGTAGTCGAGCTCGCCGGTCTCGAAGACCTCGAGCGAGGCGGGCTCGCTCGCAACGCCGTCGAGCTCGGCCCACACCGCGACGTCGCCCGCCGCGACCGCGGTCAGCACGCCGGGCTCGTCGAAGCGTGCGATGCTCGCGTCGCTCGTGCGCCAGGCCGCCTCGGTGGTGACGTCGCGGCCGAAGCCGAGGTCGTAGCTGCCGGTGGCGGTGAAGAAGCGCTGCTCGCCGCGCGCGACGACCCGCTCGCCCTGCTGCTGGATCCAGAGCTGCTGCAGCGTCGCCTGGTCGACGACGCGCACGCCGAGCGGGCTGCTCGTGACCTCGCCGAGGCTCGCCGTGACGGCGGTGTCGCCGGCCGCGTGCGCGCTGACGACGCCGCTCGCCGCCACCGTGGCGACCGCCTCGGCGGAGCTCGCCCAGCGCACCTCGCCGGTGAGGTCGCGCCACAGCCCGGTGTCGTACTCGCCGTTGGCGCGCAGCGGCAGGTCGTCGCCGCGCAGCACGGCGAGCTGGAACGAGCAGCCCGAGCTCGGGCAGGGAAGCACGTCGGCCGCGTCCGCCGGGTCGCCCGGGCTGACGGCGCCGGGGATCGGCAGGCCGACGCCGCCGTCCTCGGCGTAGACGTAGATCGCCTGCAGCGTCGGCTCGTCGACCACCGGCACGGTGGTCGCCTCGCTCGCGACCTCGCCGAGGCGCGCGCGGAGCTGCCCGGTGCCGGCGCGCGCGCCGGTGAACGTCCCGGCGTCGACGCTGCCGAGGTCCGCCGGCTCGACGAGCCACTCGACCTCTTCGCTGAGGTCGTCGTACGTCTCGTCCTCGAGCTCGCCGAGCGCGACGAAGCGCAGGCCGCCGCCGACCTCGACCACCTGCCGGCAGACCGGCGCCCAGATGCCGTCCTCGGGGGAGGGCGGGCGCGCGTCGAGCGACGGCTCGTCGCGGCCGGCGAGGCCGGCCGGATAGTAGCAGTCGGCGTTCTGTACCTCGATGCGGCGCAGCGGCGGGCGCGCGACGACCTCGAGCGTCATCGGACCGCTGCCGAGATCGCCGAGGCGCGCCTCGATCTCCGTCGAGCCCGGTGCGAGCGGCGCGATCTCGCCGAACGCGTCGACCGACGCGACGGCGGCGTTCGCCGAGCGCCAGCGCGCGAGCGACGTCACGTCGAGCACGCTGCCGTCGTCGAGCAGCAGCGCGGCATGCGCATACGCGCGCTCGCCGACGCGAAGCCGCTCGGGTGCGGCGGCCTGCAGCGCCTCGATCTCGACCACGACGCAGGTCGCCGCCTCGCGCACGACGGTGCAGCGATCGAAGTCGCCGTCGCGGTCCGGATCCTCCCACACGCGCGTGCCGTCGCCGAGCTCGACGATGCGGCCGTCCTCGAGGACGACGTGCACGTCGTGGGGCGCGAAGACCTCCTCGACCTCGCGGCCGTCGTGCGTGAAGCGCGACGAGCTGCGCGTCTCGCCCCAGGCGATCTCGACGAGAACCGACGCCGTGCCCTGGTCGCCGACGGCGAACGGCAGGGTCGCCGTGACGAGGTCGCCGGCGAGCGATCGGGTGATGCGCAGCGCGTGCCGCCCCGGGGCGAGGCCGCCGATCTGGAACGTGCCGTCGGCCGCCGTCGTGCCGGCCGGCCCGCCCGCGATCGACCAGTCCGCGTGCGCGAGCGCCGCCCGCCGCCGTGCGCCGCCTGCCTGGTCGCTCCACGACTCGGGCGGCGCGCCGAGCGCACGCGGGTCGCGGCGCGCGACCTCGTCCTGCACGACGACGAGCCCGGTGACGACCGCCGCCGGACCGCCGGGACCGCCGGCGCCGCCGCCACCGCCGCCACCGCAGCCCGCCAGCAGCAGCGCGGCCGCCGCCGCGCACGCCCGCTTCGACACCCCCTCGCGCATGGTCCGATCCTCCCTCGGCGCGGGCTTATAAACAAGAGTTGTTAGTTTGGCAAGCGGGAGGCGTTTTGCTACTGGCGCGGCCATGCCCGCCCCGCCCGCGAGCGCCCGCACGGGGATCCGCGACGTCTTCTACGAGACGCGCGTCCTCGCCGGACGCGAGTACACGCTCAAGCGCTTCGCCGAGGAGGTGCTCGGCGCGAGCATCGACCCGGTGATGCTCGGCTACATCGAGAAGGGGAAGCGCTTCCCGAGCGAGGCGCTGGTGCGCCGCCTGGCGGCGTTCCGCAAGCAGGACCCGCGCGAGCTGCTCGCGGTCCTCGCCCGCGACCGCATGCTGCACGCCTTCGGCAAGGAGCTGCGCCGCGTGCTGCACGCGCCGGCCGCGCTCGGCCACGTCGACGACATCGAGCTCGCGCTGCTCGCGAGCCAGGCGATCGCGGCGCTACCCGACGACGGCACGGCGATCACGGTGGCGCGCTGGCGGCGCGAGATCCGCGCCAGCGCGAAGGGCGAGGTCGACGCGCGCGCCCTGGGTCAGGTCGAGCAGCTGCTGGCGCAGCGCGGCCTGATCGCGCTCGAGCGCGGCAAGGTGCGCCGCCTGGGACGCCACTTCGTCGCGGTCGAGACCGAGGAGCGTCAAGCACTCGCGCTCGAGTTCTGCACGCTGTTTGCGAAGGGGCTGCTCGACAAGCTCGTGCTGCCGGACCAGGCGACGGGCAGCTACATCCGCAACCACTATCTGAACATCGACCGCACGCGGCTCGACGAGTTCGAGCGCCGGCTCGACGCCGAGCTGCGCAAGCTCGCCGAGGAGTACGCGGCCGACGCGTCGGAGGCGACGAGCTTCCTGAACGTCCTCGTGACGGCGACGGTGCTGTGATGGAGCGAACGATGGACTCGGGACGCACGCGGCTGCCGCTCGGCGCCGCGTGGTGGGCCTCGCTGGCGGCGCTGGCGGCCGTGCTCGGCTGCGGCGGCAGCGGCTCGAGCGGCTTCGACCCGGCCTTCCTCGAGGGCCTGGTCATCGAGCAGGCAATCGAGCAGCAGACCTGCCTGCCGCGCGGCGAGCTGACGATCTGCGCCGCGGGCGCGACCTCGGGCGTCGGCCCGCCGGGCGTGCCGGGCGTGGGCGGCCTGCGGCTCGACGCGACCGTCGACCGCAGCGGCTACGACGCGTGCGCGCGTGCGGGGCTCGAGGCGTGCCGGGTGAACGTCGGCGTGACGGGCGAGGGCGTGCCGGCGGGCGCCGAGCTGCGCGTCGCGGTGCGCCTGGTGCCCGACGGAGCGTGGCAGGTCGGCGAGGCGTTCGATCTGCCGGCGACGAGCGGGCCGTTCGACACGCCGACGCCGATTCCGCTGGACGTTCGTCCGTCGACCGACGCGGGCGGCGAGCTGCAGCTCGCGGTGCTGGTGTTCGTCGGGCCGACGGCGGTGCCGAGCGAGGTCGAGGAGCTCGCGAGCACGGGTGCCCGCTGGGCCTTCGTCGTGACGCTCGGCGCCGAGACCTAGCCTAGAGGCGGCCCGCGACCCCGGCGCGTCAGGCGACGATCGGCACGCCGTGCGACGTGTCGTCGGTCACGATCTCGAACGCGGCGCGATGCTGGGTCGAGAGCTTCACCGGCGGACCGCCGGTGCGCTTGTCGGTCAGCGTCAGCTCGCACGACGCGAGCTTGCTGTTCAGGCAGTCCTTGACGCCGCCCGGAGGGTTGTCGTAGCGCAGGCCGACGAACGCGTCGCGCGGCGCCGTGATCCGCCCCTCGACGGTGTGCGCCGCGTCCTCCGAGCGGAACGTCCAGTCGAAGTACGAGAAGCGCCCGCGCGCCCGCAGCGACTGCAGCAGCGAGTTGAGCGCGATCTCGCGCCCTTCGTGGCGCAGGACGAGCAGCGTCATGAACGGGGTCCACAGCGGGCCGATCCTGAGCCGGGCGGTCGCGACCTCGAGGAAGGCGTCGGGCGCGTCGTCGAAGCCCGCGACCTGACCCCAGGCGTAGTGGTCGGTGTGGCGGGAGCCCCAGTTGTGGTTCTGGCTGCCGAGCCAGTCGAAGACCGGGAAAGCCTTGCCGTCGACCGTGATCGTGCCGCGGAAGAGCGCGAGCGGCAGCGGCACGAGCGTCTTCGCGCGGGGCAGCTTCGCGTCGTAGAGCGCGAGCGGCAGCGCGAACAGCGGCGGCGCGTCGCCGGTGAAGCTCAGGTCCCAGGCGATCGTGTGCCCGCCGCTCGCCGCCGCGCCGACGAGCCGACCCGGCTCGAGGCGCGCGTCCGCGACGTAGGCGCCGAGCCGGTCGCCCCGGAACTCGCACTGCGCGAACGGCACCTCCGTCTTGGCCGCGGTGGTGACGCCGGCCTTGCCGTCGAACACCACCGCCCAGAGCTCGCCGCGCGCGTCCCGCGGGCGGCCGCGCGGCGCGAAGATCGTGTAGCGGATCCAGAACGCCTGCGGCCTGCTCGGGCTGTTGGCGCGGACGAAGAAGCTCTCGTAGTGCCCGTCCGTCTGGCCGGGACGGTAGCGTGTATGGTTGGCTTGACGACGGGCCGCGTCGAGGTCAGCCGGCATTCCCCCAGATCAGAGGAATCCGAGCTGCTTGTCCATCGCCTCGGCGTCGAAATCCTCGAACTGCAGGATGCCGAGCCGGTCGAAGGCCTCGCGTACGCGGGGCGTCAGCATGCCGAGCTTCTTGAGATTGGGCACGATGCGCGTGAACAGCAGGCGGCGGAACATCTGCAGCGGCGGCGACTCGAGGATGTGGCGGCGCATGTCGGCCGGGTCCCAGCCCATCATGTCGGCGAGGTCGCTGCCGATCAGGCGGTCGCGCATCAGCTCGCAGGCGTAGATGACGAAGTCCTCGCGGTCGCGGCGCTCGCCGGGCGACAGGTCATCGTAGTAGCCGCGCAGCGACAGCACGCCGAAGGCGACGTGGCGCGACTCGTCCTTCATGACGTACTTCAGCAGCTCCTTCAGCAGCGGCTCCTGCGCCATCTGGTAGAGGTTGCCGAAGGCCGCCATGGCGAGGCCCTCGATGATGATCTGCATGCCGAGGTACTTGAAGTCCCAGCGGCTGTCCTTGATGGTCGCGTCGAGCAGCTCCTTGAGGCTCGCGTTCACCGGCCACTGCCACTCGAGCTTCTCGCTGAGATAGCGCGCGAACACCTCGACGTGCCGCGCCTCGTCCATGGTCTGGGTGCCGGCGTAGTACTTGGCGTCGATCCACGGCACGCCGCCGACGAGCTGCGAGGCGACGATCAGGGCGCCCTGCTCGCCGTGCAGGAACTGCGAGAGCTGCAGCGCGACCTGGCCGTGGCGGACGCGGACGCGCTCCTTGTCGTCGAGCTTCCGGAAGGGCGGGTAGTCCTTGAGAGGATTCGTCTCCTCGGGGAGGATGCCGCGGGCGGGGTCGACGTCCGTGTCCCAGGCGAGCTCGCTGGTGCCGTTCCACTGCTCGCGCTTCGCCTTCTCGTAGAGGTCGCGTAGCCCCTGCTTCGCGGTGCCGTAGTTCCAGACGTAGTTCGTATCGTAGGACGCGAGCAGGGTCTCGAGCTCGCTGTCGGGGGCAGCGGTTGCGCGCGCGGCGCCGGCGACGGTGTTCATTCGTTTCCTCCTTCGCTCGAGCGGCTCGAGGATCGTGCTATCCGCCACCCCCCGGCGAGTCAAGACGAATGCGACGTCGATTTCGCTTTTCCCTCCGCCGTGCTAGGAGCGGCGGCGTGAGGGCTGCGAGGCAGGCGACGGCGAAGGCGGCGCGCGGCATCCGCACGCCGCAGCAGGCCCGCAGCCGGCAGACGCGCGACCGCATCGTCGCCGCCGCGATCGCCGCCTTCGAGGCGAACGGCTACGACGACACGACGACCGCCGCGATCGCCCGCCGGGCCGGCATCGGCGTCGGCACGCTGTACGCCTACTTCCCGGACAAGCGGAAGCTGATGCTCGAGATCCTCGACGGCACCGTGCGGGCGATGTCCGACATGGTGGTCGAGGCGCTCGCCCCCGAGCGCTGGCGCGAGGGCGCGCCGCGCGAGCACGTGCGCGCCGTGATCGAGGCCGTGATGGGCTCGCGGCTGATCAGCCCCGGCATCCAGCGCATCCTCTGGGAGCGCCACCTGCGCGACCCCGAGTTCCGCGACGCGGTGCTCGCGATCGAGCACCGCGTGCGCGCGGCCCTGGAGCGCCTGTTCGCCGAGCTCGAGGCGCAGGGCCGGATGCGTCCGGTGGCGCCGCACGCGGCGGCGTTCGTCGTGCACGCCGCCGTCGAGTGGATCTCGTCGCGCCTCGTCCTCGGCGAGGCGGACGTGCCGCCGCCCGACGTGGTGGCGGCCGCGACGGACATGGTGGCGCGCTACCTGTTCGACGACCACTGACGCCGCGCCGCGGCGGGCGCGCGCTCGCGCCCGGGCTCGCCGCCGTCGCTCAGTCGCCGGGCTCGAGCTGCCAGCCCCATCGCCGGCGGATCCACGGTCCGTCCGCTCCCGTGAACAGCGCGCCGAACACCAGGCTCACATCCATGCCGGGCTCGGTGAGCTCCGGGTCGAGCTGCAGGTCGTACGCGACCAGGCGGAACGTCATCTCGTCGTTCGCTCGCCGGCGCACCTGAAGGAGCGCGATCCCGCCGGCGGCCGCCGCGCGAGGATCCTTGTAGACCAGCGCCGACGTGCCCTGCGGGCGCAAGCTGCCGCCGGGCAGCAGGAGATTGAGCAGCTCCGCGCCGCCCTCCTCGCGCGACAGGGTCACCCGGACCCCGTTGTCCGCTTCGAACGAGCTCGCGAGCTCGATCTTGCCCGCGACCTCGAGCTTCGTGAGCGGAGGGTCGCCGCGGAAGCGGATCGTGCCGCGGCA
Organism: Thermodesulfobacteriota bacterium; assembly: GCA_040755575.1. Taxonomy (GTDB): domain Bacteria; phylum Desulfobacterota; class Binatia; order UBA12015; family UBA12015; genus DATCMB01. Next base: position 7,559 of record JBFMAS010000131.1, on the reverse strand, counting down.
GCGAACGCAGCGCACGGCCGGTGCGACGAAGCCGATGACCGACGCGCCGAAGGAAGCGCCGAGGGCACAGATGTTCACCGGCTCCCCCGAGGCGCACGCGCGGAGAGCCCGGGGCTCGGTGGCGGCCTCGATGTCGAGGCGGTCGCGGAACCCGATCGTCGCCGGGTCCTGGACCCGTAGCCGGACCGTCGCGAGCTGTACGGAAGAAGCGGGTGGGAGCACGAGCCCCGCATCCGAAAGCGCGATCGCGACCTCGCCCGGCGCGCTCTGGAAGCAGGCCGCGACCGCCGGATCGCTCTGCACGCAGCCGTTCGGGCCCACCGGCACGAAGACCGTGAGCGGAAACTCGCAGCTGCCGGACAGGCAGGGCGTACGCACGAGCACGCTGCCGGCGAGGAAGGCTTCGACGGGACCAAACGGATCGGGCAGAGAGGACGGCGGGGTGCCGCTGCTCGTGCTCTCGATCCCGACCGAGACCTCGATCGCGTCGCCGGCGCCGGGCGGCAGGGGGTCGGGCACGACGATCAACGGGCCGCTCGCCTGCACCCCCGGTGCAGGCTCGGCGTAGGCAAGCAACATGACGAGCGCGACGCAGAGCGTCCAGCCGCGGCGGTCGGCCATTGCGTCCTCCTTCGTTGCAGGACGATTCGAGCCGCACTATCCGACGGGCGCCGTCCGTGAGTCAAGAATATCCGTGTAGTAAAGAATATTCGATGACGGCGACGTAGGATCGTGCGGGATCGGGAAGGCCGGGCCGCGTCGGCGGTCGGCGGCGCGCTACGCGCCGCCCAGCAGCGAGCGCGCGATCTGCGACACCTGGATCTCGTCCGTGCCGGCGTAGATCTGCAGCACCTTCGCATCACGCGCGAGCTGCTCGACCTGGTACTCGGCCATGTAGCCGTTGCCGCCGAAGAGCTGCACCGCCTCGAGCGCGACCTCCATCGCGGCCTGCGCCGCGTAGAGCTTGCACGCCGACGCCTCGGCGAACGTCATCGGCTTCTTCGCCGCCGACATCTCGATCTGGCGGAAGACGACGTTCTGCAGGTTCATGCGCGCGACCTCCATCTTGGCGAGCTTCAGCTGGATGAGCTGGAACTCGCCGATCGGGCGGCCGAACTGGACGCGCGTCCGCGCGTAGTCGACGCACAGCTCGAGGCAGCGATCGACGATGCCGAGGGCCATCGCGGCGACGCCGGTGCGCTCGACGCCGAAGGTCGCCTTCGCGCCCGAGCGGCCGCCCGCGGCCTCCTCGGACTCGCCCATCAGGCGCTCCCTCTCGACGCGCACGTCCTCGAGGAAGAGCTGTCCGGTCGGCGACGAGTGCAGGCCCATCTTGCGCAGCGGCCTCGACTGCTCGAGGCCGGGCGTGCCCCGATCGAGGATGAAGCTCACCACCTTGCGCTCGCGCGGGTCGTTGCCCTCGTCGAGCTTGCAGATGAAGACGATGGTGTCGGCGTAGGGTCCGTTGGTGATGAAGGTCTTGCTGCCGTTCAGCACGTAGCCGTCGCCGTCGCGCTTCGCGGTCGACATCATGCTGCCGAACGCGTCCGAGCCGGAGCCGGGCTCGGTGATCGCCCAGGCGCCGATCTTGTCCATCGTCAGCAGCGGCAGCGCCCAGCGCTCCTTCTGGCGCAGCGTGCCCTTCGCCATGATCGCGCCCGCCGTCAGGCCGACGCTGACGCCCATCGCCGTCACCATGCCGGGGCAGTAGCGGCACAGCTCGATGATCGGGATGAGCTGCAGCGCGGCCCCGTCGGTCGAGCCCGCCTCCTCGAAGCGCTCCTCTGCAGGCTCCGCCGCGCCGCGCGCCTTGGCCTCGGCGGCGGCGCGATCGCGCTTCACCTGGCGCTCGAAGCGTGCCTTCGCCATCGCGTCGATGCCGAAGGTGCGCATCATCTTGCGCAGCACGTCGTACGGCGGCGTGTCCCCGTGCTCGAGCTCCTCGAGGTTGGGCTTGATCTCCTTCTCCACGAACTGGCGGATCGCGTCGCGGAGCATCAGGTGCTGTTCGGACCACTCGATCATGGGACGGCAGGGAAGCGGACGCGCACGCCGCGGTCAAACGAGCAGCGGAGCGCACGCGGGACGCCCGGTCGACCCGCCCGCCGCCGGCACGGCGCCGCTCGAAACGTGAGCATTGCGGCCGCGAGCCGGGCCGTAACCGCGCGAACGCTGCAGGGCGTGCGTCGTGGTCGCTTTTGCGGTTGTCGCGCAGCTCCGATCTAACCGACACTTCTTCACGCCGACGTTCGTTCCAAGGAGAGACGATGAGATCGATGAACCGGATCTGGGTGGTGGTCGTGGGGCTCTGCGGTGTCGCGTGGCTCGCTCCGCGCCCTGCCGGCGCGGTCGGCTGCCAGGACTTCGTCCCGGCCGGCTGCACGCGCGTCGGGCCGGCCGACAAGATCGACGTCGTCGTCCAGAACAAGTGCTACGTCTTCGACGAGAACAGCACGGGCAGCTACAGCTTCGACAAGATCAATATTCTAGATGGCGGCAAGCTGCTCTTCGTCGATCCGGGGGACGGCAAGACGATCGACTTCCGCGTGAGCGCGCTGCTGGTCGAGAAGGGCGGCGTCTTCCAGGCGGGCTCGCCCGCGTGCCCGATCGGCAAGGAGGGCGGCCGGCTCGCGATCGGCCTCTACGGAGACGATCCGACCGACCAGGGAACGAAGACGCCGACGGGCGCCGACGCCGGCATCCAGTGCATGACGAACCCCGCCGGTGGAGGGGACCCGTCACGCGACCTGCGCTGCTTCCCGTCGAACGCCTACGCGGACGGCCACTACTGCACGCAGGGCGGCGACGACCCGTGCTCGAGCACCACCGCGCCGGGGCAGAACCCGAAGAACAAGCTGCTCGAGCCGTACGGCAAGCTCAACTTCGACGACAACCCCTGGGGCTACAAGACGATCGGCGTCGCCTACGGCGGCACGCTCGCGCTCTACGGCTACAAGGGCGCGCAGGGTCTGCAGGACCCGAGCTGGGCGTCGGCGAACGATCCGGCGGACCACTGCAAGGTCCCCGACCCCTCGATGTCGACGCTCGACGTGACGGAGCTCGGCGAGTGGGCGAAGCTCGCCGGTACGAGCTGGGCGCGCCTGACGGGGCAGGTCGACGACAAGGGCAGCAACCTGACCACCCTCACGCTCGACCGCGCCGTCGCTACGCAGGAGCCCAACCACGGCTGGCGCATCGGCGACGAGATCGTGATCGGCGCGACCGACTGGTACGCGAACCACTCCGAGCAGCGCACGATCCGCAACGTCATCCCGTCGCCGAGCGGCACCCAGATCCAGGTCGATCTGCTGAACTTCCCGCACTACACGCAGATGTTCACGACCGGTCAGCAGAGCGACTTCACCAACCCGGTGAGCCGGACGGCCGTCGACATGCGCGCCGTCGTGGGTCTGCTGTCGCGCAGCATCCAGGTCTACTCGCTCGGCAAGAGCGCGACGGAGCCCTTCCTGAAGACGATCGACTGCACCGCCGACAAGAACCCGAATCCGTCCTGCTACTTCGGCGGCCACGTGATCGCCCGGCAGGGCTTCCGGCAGGTCGCCATCCAGGGCGTCGAGTTCAAGCAGCTCGGGCAGGGCGGCCGGATGGGGCACTACCCGGTGCACTTCCACCTCGCCAAGTCGACCGACTACACGGGCGATCCCAAGACGCAGCGCGCGTTCGTCAAGGACAGCTCGGTGTGGGACTCGATGACGCGCTTCGTGGTCCTGCACGGCACGCACGAGGTCACGGTCGCGCGCAACGTCGGCTACCTGTCGCTCGGCCACGGCTACTACGTCGAGGACGGCTCCGAGATCGAGAACCGCATCTGTCACAACCTCGGCGTCGGCGCGCGCGCGGCGCTGCAGCAGTACGTCACCGAGCAGCAGAAGATGGAGCACTGGTGTGGAGGTGAGCCGCCGCCCGCGGCGCGCGTCGTGCCGCCGATCCTCGACGGCTCGATCCGCGTCGGCTCCTCCTCCGTTGCGATGTCGGCGACGGGCTCGGACACCTTCATGCCGGTCATGTTCTGGACGATGAACACGTACAACGAGTTCGTCGGCAACGCCGCCGTCAGCGTGCATGGCTTCGGCTCCTGCTACTGGCTGCTCGGCTCCGCGCTGAGCGGCCCGAGCATCCACCACCAGTTCGACGGCTTCGCGAGCTTCAACTCGGGCGCCGCGCAGGCGCCGCTGCTTCGCTTCCGCGGCAACTCGTGCATGACGTCGCCGCTCGCGCTGCCGACCTCGCGCGAGGTCGCGCCCGGGGCCGAGGGCCCGCTCGACAACTACCTGCTGCAGGCGAAGCAGACCGGCTTCACCGCGCTTCTGAACCCGTACTTCAACGCCAAGAGCTTCAGCGACAACTACGCGCGGCCGATCGTCACGGGCAACTACGTGCCGGCGCTCGATCCCCAGAACTGCTCGAACGGCGGGGCTCCGAGCGTCCTCGACAAGAACACCAAGAACTGCGTGACGACGGTCCTCGATCGCTTCTCGACCTCGTTCAACTGGGCGGAGATCAACTTCTCGGCGGTCTGGCTGCGTCCCGGCTACTTCCTGTTCGCGAACGGCGCCGTGACCGACCAGCTCTTCGGCGGCCTCGCCATCGTCACGGGCGGCGACTGGCAGCAGGCTCCGCCCGCCTACCTCGCGCTCGCGCTGAACAACCTGTTCGTCGGCACGACGCAGGGGGACGGGCCGAGCAACGTCTACGCGCGGCGCTCGGGGCCGCGCTTCCCGGTCTCGAGCAGCGAGAACCTGGCGAGCTACAGCCTGTGTCCGGCAGGCGGGCCGACGACGTGCATGTTCCCGGCCGCGGGGACCGGGTTCTGGAAGGGTGCCTTCCAGCCCAAGCGGCTCGTCACCATCTACGACGGTCCGACCTACGCGGACGGCAACACCTTCCTGAACGTCGGCGCGTGGGAGTGCGACGCGCAGCCGTGCGCCGGCGCGGCGGACCCGAGCAAGTGCAAGGGCTTCGCTGGCGGCGAGCTCGTGCTGCCCTGCGGCATCTACAGCAGCACGACGCAGCCCAAGGGTCCGAGCGGCGGCAACAACGTCGCCGTGCTCGACGCGGCGATCGGCTGGAAGCAGCGCAACGGCTTCTACTACCCGCCGGCCTTCGACTACCGGCGGAGCTCGTTCCTCAAGGGCCGCTCGGACTCGCTCAACATGTGCTTGACGGCGGCTCCGGGCGACTACCAGGACCTTCGCTTCCAGCCGGGAAGCTGCCGGCACAACGTGGTCGACCGCACCCAGACCTACCTGACCGGCAACATCGTTGGGCTGAACGGCCAGCCGATCTCTGAGTCCGGTCCGTTGAACCAGCTGCAGGTCGGGACGATCGACTTCGCGACCATCCTGCTCGACCTCGACGGCAGCCTGACGGGCTCGACGAGCACGATCGACGGGCGCCCGTCGCCCGGCCTCACCACGTCGGTGAGCCGCAACGTGTTCTACGACGCTCCGTCGCAGACGCCCGAGTGTCTCTCGCACGGCGTCCAGACGTCGCCCTACACGTTCATCTCGACCGTGGTGGGCCAGCTCTCGGGTCCGCCGTCCGCGGCGTCGAACACGATCCTGCGCGAGGGCGCCTCCTGGGGGCTCCAGCCCGCGATCGGGATCTACCGGCAGTGGAAGCTCAAGGCCGACCACGACCGAGAGCAGACGAAGCCGTGCACGCAGGTGTGCGACGGCGGCCAGTACGGCTGCGCGCGCGCGAGCTTCATGGGGATGGCGAGCCTCGCGCAGGCCTCCTACCTGACGATGACCGAGCCGCCCGGGCTCTCCGACTCGCAGACCGGCGGCCTCTACTACATCGACACCAACAGCGGTGCCCAGTCGCTCTCGTGCGTGGTCGGCAACTCGTTCACCCAGGCGACGTTCGAGGGCACCCGGAGCTACGTCCTCTACAACCTCTTCCCGCAGCGCGACTCGAAGACCAGCTACCAGCTCTACGTCGGTGACGTGACGAACATCGGCGACATCGAGTTCCGCTGGGTGCGCGTCACGGTGCACGAGATCGACGGCGCCCTGCAGAAGGTCGAGCAGCTCTGCGACCCGCGCGAGCCCAACCAGTGGTGCAGCTCGCTGCGGCCGCCGGACCCGGTCGACGGCGTGCTGACCGTCACCGTCGACCACACCAAGCTGCTCCCGGATTCCGCCTTCGACGCGTCGAGCCGGCCCGACTACGACCGCTGCATGCCGCGCGACCTGTGCTACTTCGACGCGTCGGCGAACAAGTGCCGCCGCTGCGACCCGGCGGCCCCCGTGGGCGCGGCGAACCGCTGCCTGCGCGCCGGCGACTTCCTGCCGGTCGACGTCCAGTCGATGAACGCGGTGGACAAGAACAACCGCAAGCCGCTCGACGCCGTCTGCGAGGACTGGTCGTCGAAGGTGAGCGGCCAGGTGCAGATCAACAACGGCGCCAAGGTGACGGCGATGGACTGTCCGGCCGGCGGCTGCCTGGGCTTCGCGTTCAAGCTGCCGTCGGGCTTCCAGGCGAAGCCCTACCAGTCGGTGAGCAACCCGCAGGGGAAGAAGCCGCTGTCGCGCTGCTTCGTCGAGTCCGCGTGGATGAAGGACAGGCTGGTGCAGACCTCGAACGACCCGCAGTGCGGCGCGCCGCGCCCGCAGGCGTCGAGCGACTTCTGCTCGGATCCGCAGGTCGACCTGCCCGCCGAGAAGGACGCCGCCATCGACGGCGACGACCCGGGCGCCAACCGCGGCGAGCATCCGGAGCTCGAGGTCGCGGGTGGTGACCCGGACGGCACGCCGGACGCGTCGGTCGCGCGGGCCGCGCAGGCCGGCGCGATGCCGGTGCGCAGCCTGATCGCGTTCGACGGCGGCGCGATCGAGTCGTTCCTCGCCCACCACGCGCTCGCGCGCGCGACGCTCGAGCTGACGACGAGCCGGGCGGTCGCCGGCGAGGAGGCGCTGCTCGACGTGCACCCGCTGCTGCTCGACTTCCACGAGGGCGACCCAGACGAGCTGCCGCTCACGGAGCTGGTCCCGGCGAACGCCGTGCAGAGGGCGTCGCGCGTCCTCGGCGTCGTGCCGATCGGCACCGGCGGCAAGCGTCGCCTGCCGGTCCTGCCGGGCCGCGACGCTCCTCCGCCGGGCGGACCGGGCGGCTCCGACGACGTCCCGGGCGTGACCTGGAACTGTGCGGTCGATCTCGAGACCGACGACCACGATGACGAGACCTGCCACGTCCCCTGGGAGACCGTCGGCGGCGACCACGCTGCGGCGACGGCGCCCTCGGTCGTCGCGTCCGGACCGGCGGGGACGGTGCTCGCCTGGGACGTCACCGAGGACGTGTTGAACGGCGTGTCGAGCTGGCTCGTGCGGCTAAAGGACGAGAGCTCGCCGACGCAGGTCGTCTTCCACTCCGAGGAGGGCGCGGCGCAGATCGGCGACCCCGGGGCCGGACCGGTGCTGATCCTCGAGTAGCGCACGGATCTGGCCGGGCGGCGCAGCCGCCGCCCGGCCGGTCTCGCACTGGGCCGGCGCGCCGCCGTCGACCTCGCGCTCCCGCGCGGGTAAGGAAGCTCGCGT
>JBFMAS010000130.1:0-2120 GCA_040755575.1 Thermodesulfobacteriota bacterium | reverse complement strand
GACGTAGCTCGCGATCTCGGTCCAGCGGGTCAGGATCGCGAGGCCCACGACGATCTCGACCACGCCGACGAGGTACATGAAGGTCTGCGGCGCGAACGGCAGCAGCGAGGCCGCCGCAGGGCTCAGGTAGCTCGGCCAGTCCGCGAGCAGGTTCGAGAGCTTGTCGAGGCCGGCGAGCAGCGGGACGAGCCCGTAGCCGATCTTCAGCGCGAGCCACGGCTGCTCGAGTCGCTCGTCGAGTCGAATCATCTCTACCTCCTACGGTCCGTCGCCACGGAGATGCCGTGACGAGCAAGGGCGGCCGGCCCGAGCGGACCGCCCGTGGTCGCGGCGCCCTGGGCGCCCTCGTACGCACCGAGTCGGGCCTTCATCTCCCGGCCTATCAGAGCTTCGCGGATTAAACAATAATTCTCTGAGTTTTATTGTTCTATTTGTGGGACCGGCTCCGATGGGCTACGATGGGCACCGTGCGCAACGCGCCCCCCGAGGACGGAGCAGCGACCCGCGACCGGATCCTGACCCTGCTGCGGCGCGGACCGGCGACCGTCGAGGACCTGTCGCGCGAGGTCGGCGTGACCGCAAACTCGGTCCGGGTCCAGCTCGCCGGCCTGGAGCGCGACGGGCTCGTGCGGCGCGAGGGCATCCGGCGCCGCTTCCGCAAGCCCGCCCACCTCTACGCGCTCTCGGAGGCCGCGGAGCAAGCCTTCTCGAAGGCCTACCTGCCGTTGCTCGCGACCCTGCTCGACGTGATCGGCGACCGGCTGGGCCGCGAGCGCGAGGCCGCGCTGCTCGACGAGGTCGGCCGCCGCCTCGGCGCGGCCGGAGCGCCGCGGCCCGCCGACCCGGAGGAGCGGCTGCGCAACGCGCTCGCGGTGCTGGCCGATCTGGGTGGCGTCGCGGAGGTCGAGCGACGCGGCAGCAGCGTCTTCGTGCGCGGCTTCGGCTGCCCGCTCGGCGAGGTCGTGCGGCGCGACGCGCAGGTCTGCACCGCGCTCAGGAGCCTGCTCGCCGAGGTGACGGGCATGCCGGTCCGCGAGTCGTGCGAGCGCAGCGAGCGTCCGGCGTGCCGCTTCGAGATCGAGCTCGGCGAGCGCGAGGACGTGATCCCCGGCGCCGCCCCACGCGGCGGGCCGCGCGCCGCCGGGTGACGCGAGGAGGCAGGCGACGCCATGACCATCAAGGGCCGGGCCGCTGCGACGCGCTCCGCGACCGACCGGATCCGCTGCAAGCACGTCCGCGACCCGGCGTCGCCGAGCGACGGCACGCGCTTTCTGGTCGACGGGCTGTGGCCGCGCGGCGTCCGCAAGGAGGACGTTCACGTCAGCGCGTGGCTGCGCGACGTCGCACCGAGCGACGAGCTGCGCCGCTGGTTCGGGCACGACCCGGAGCGCTGGTCCGGGTTCCGGCGACGCTACTTCGCCGAGCTCGACGAGCGTCGCGACGCGCTCGAGCCGCTGCGCGCAGCCGCGCGCGACGGCGTCGTCACGCTGGTCTTCGGCTCGCGCGAGCGCGAGCACAACAACGCCGTCGCGCTCGCGCAGTACCTGCGGCGCCGCCTGCCGCGCCGTCGACGTACTTGACCTGCGCTCGGCGGCGAGCTCGAGCGCGCGCAGTGGATCCTGTTCGCCGCCGCGCACACCGCGCCGCACACGCAGCGGCTCGCCGGGATCCGCGGCGCGCCGCTCTACCCGGCGGCCCGAGCCGGCTCGCGCAGCCTGCCGAGCGCCGCCGCCAGCGCGGCGGCGGCATCCTCGCCGAAGCCGACCTCGGCGAGGCACGGCACCCCGGTCTGCTCGCGCAGGGTCGCGGCGAGCGTCCGCGCCGCGAGGTCGGCCGTGCGCAGGGCAGCAGAGACGTCGTTGACGACCCAGCCCGCGACCGGCACGCCGGCCGTCTCCGCGGCGCGGAGCGTGAGCAGCGTGTGGTTGATCGCGCCGAGCCGCGCCGCGACGACGACCACGAGGCGCGCCTCGAGCGCGCGCGCGAGGTCGAGGAAGGTCGTGCGGCCGGCGAGCGGCACCAGCAGCCCGCCCGCGCCCTCGACCAGCAGCAGGTCGACCTCGGCCGCGCGGCGGCGGTAGGCCGCGACCAGCGCCGGCACGTCGATCGCGACGCCGGCG
>JBFMAS010000129.1:0-12730 GCA_040755575.1 Thermodesulfobacteriota bacterium | reverse complement strand
ACGTCGCGACGCGCGGCGCGACCGCCCTCGAAGCCGGCGGCTTCACGCCGCCCGACGTCAAGCAGCTGCAGGCACAGCTCGAGCTCACGGCGCCGAGGCTGCTCGAGGTGCTGCGCGTGCTCGAGCGCAAGGGCAGCGTCGTACGCGTCGCGCAGGACGTCTGGTACGCAGCCTCGGTGCTCGAGCAGGCGCGGGCGAAGCTGCTCGAGTTCCTCGCCAGCCACCCCGAGGTGACCGTCGCCGAGTACAGGACGCTGCTCGGCGCGAGCCGCAAGTACGCGCTCGCCCTGCTCGACCACTTCGATCGCGCCGCGCTCACCATCCGCGTCGGCGACGCGCGCAAGCTCCGTCGCTCCGCGTGAGCACGGCGGCGAGGGGCGGGGCCCCTCTCGTCGATCAGTGTCCGCCGTGCACCGCGGCCGGCATCATCGTGCCCGGGCTCGGCTCGGGCAGCGACTTCGCCACGCGCTCGAGCGCCGCCTCGTCGATCGTCAAGCTCGCCCGCTGCTTGAGCTGCTCGTAGTAGTCCTTGGTCCGGCTCTGCAGCGCCTCGTTGCGCAGCGTCGCCCGGATTTGCTCCTTGACTTGCTCGAGCGGCTTCTGCTCGCCCTCGCGGCGCTCCTCGAGCTGGATGACGTGGTAGCCGTACGGGGTCTTCACGACGTCGCTGATCTGCCCCGGCGTCTCGAGCGCGAACGCGGCCGCCTCGAACTCCGGCACCATGCGGCCGTGACCGAAGAAGCCGAGGTCGCCGCCCTTGCGCGCCGATGCGGTGTCCGTCGAGTTCGCCTTCGCAATCTCGCCGAACTTGCTCGGGTCCTGCTTGACCTGGGCGAGGAGCTCGTTGGCCTTGGCCTCGTCCTTGACCAGGATGTGCCGCGCCTTGATCGTCGTCGTCGAGTACCGATCTGCGTTGGCGTCGTAGTACGCCTTCACCTGCTCGTCGCTGACCGGCGGCATGTCCTGCAACTTGCGCACCACGCGCTGCACGACGAGCCGGCGGCGCAGGTCGTTGACCTGGCGCTCGATGTCCGGGTCGTTGCCGAGCCCCTCACGCACGCCCTCGGCGTAGAGCAGGTCGTTCAGGACGTAGTTCTCGACGAACCGCTTGCGTGCCTCGCCGTCCATCAACGCGCGCGAGCGCTGCGGCAGGCGTTGCAGCTCGACCGTCAGCTCCTCGGCGGTCATCACCTCGTCGCCATAGCGGGCGACGACCTCGCCGCCCCGGCCCTCGTCGGCGCCGGCAGCCGGAGCAGCGGATGCCCCCGCGGCGGGGGACGCCGTCGCGGCCGGTGGCGCGCCGTCGCGCGGCGCGCTGCTGTCACAGCCGCCGAGCAGGAAGCCGGCAATGAGTCCCAAGCAGAGAGAGAGTCTCGCGATCATCCCGCGAGAATGACAAGAAACGTCACCGCTTCCAATGCCCGAAGCGCGGCGAAAGCGCCCGAGGAATTGACGCCCCGCGACCGTCTCCGCTAAACGTGCCCGCGGTCGGGTTCACCGCCGCGTCTTCATCGCGCCGGCCTTGTACGCGATGCGATTCCCGAGCGAACAACGGTTCCTCAAGTACTGCGTCAGCAAGCGGCGTACGTACCTGAAGCAGCTGTTCGAGCGGCGGCACGCGCGCGGCTTCTTCGACCTGTGGCAGGCGGAGCTGCGCCTGTCGGAGAGCCGCTTCGAGGTCGACGGCCTGTCGAGCGAGCAGACGACCCACCTGGGCTCGCAGCTCCGCTGGCTCCTGCTGCAAGACCTGCACCAGGTGGTCCGCATGGTGGTGCCCGACTTCCCGCCGGCGCCGCCGAGCGTGCTCGCGGCGTTGCCCGGGGCTCTGCACCAGGTGCGCGTGTCGCGCTCGATGCTGATCGCGGGCGAGGAAGGCGTCGGCAAGGAGCAGCTCGCCATCCTGCTGCACGTCCTCGCCGGGCGGCCTGGTGCTCTGGTGCGGCTCGCGAGCGGCGAGCTCGGGCGGACGGGCAGCTCGCCGACACGCCAGCTGATGCCCGAGCGCGGCACGGTCTTCATCGGCCAGCTCGAGCAGATCCGCGAATCGGCCCAAGAAGAGCTGCTGTCGTTCCTCAACGGCGAGGCGCGGCGGCGCGACCTGCTGTTCATCGTCGCGACGTCCGCCGAGCCGCGCGAGCTCACCAACCGGCACGGCGTGCGCCGCGATCTCTTCGTCCGCGTGAGCCAGACCGAGGTCCGCCTGCCGCCGCTGCGCGCGCGGCCGCGGGAGGTCGAGCTGTTCGTCGGCGACGTGCTGTACGACCTGCTGCGCGTCCCGGCGGAGCGCCTGCCCGAGCTGCGCACCGAGGCGCGCGAGCTCGCCGAGACCTGGCGGCGCGAGCTCGTCGAGCCCGACAAGGAGGGCTACGACTACTTCGCGGAAGCGCTCTCGTTCGTCATGTGGCGCGAGCGCAAGGCGCTCGCGTCCGCGACCTTCGCCCAGCCATGGTGCAGACAGCTCGCTCGGCAGACCTATCCGGGCAACTACACGGAGCTGCGCGAACGGGTCGCGGCGTACTTCGACCGTGACGACGAGCGCGGCGGGCTGCGCGCGGTGGACAGCTACGCGTCGCCGCACGCGAGCGAGCGCGTTCGTCCCGAGCCCTCGCGCTCGACCGGCGATCCGCCGCCGCGCCGCGACGAAAGCGCCGTGCCGACCAACCTGAGCCGCGACCAGCTCCTCCGCCAGTACTACATCGCTCTGCTGCGCGAGGAGCGCGGCGACCTGCGCCGTGTTGCGCTGCGCGCGGGACGCCGCCTGCGCAGCCTGCACGCGGAGCTTGCGCGCCTCGACGTGCGTCCGAGCAGCCTGCCGCCGCCCTCTCCTCCGCCGACCTGATCGCCGACGTCGCACGCGCACAAATTCAGTTGCGTGACGGCGACGCATGCGACACGATCCGCGCCTCGGGGATGTGGTACGTTCTGTCAGGCACGATCTCCCCCACGGATGGACGAGAGAACGGCGATCGAGCGCCAGCAGGTGAGCAACCGCTGATGCCATGCGATCCGACTTCGAGGAGTATCCAGATGGACGATGTGTTGCGTCAGGCTGAGGCGTTGCTCCGCTTCTCCGGCGAGGTGGAGAACCGGATGGTCGAGAGCGGGCTCGGTGGGGTGAACGGCGTCATCGAGCGCTACATCCAGCTCCGCCAGGCGCTCGACCGTTTGAGCCAGCGCGAGCTCGACTGGGCGAAGGGAGAGGTGGACCGCCTGATCGCGACGCTCACCGGCGTCGCGGAGCAGCTCGAGCAGCTCCGCGCGATCAAGCTCGCGATCGTCGACCAGCGCTGAGCACGGTCGCGAGCGCGACGCCGAGGAGCGTGCCGCAGGCATCGAGCGCGACGTCGATCGGCGAGCCGACGCGGCTCGGCACCCACGTCTGGTGCAGCTCGTCGACGACGGCGTAGCCCGCGCCGATCACCAGCGCTGCCGTCGCCGTCGTCCAGACGGCGCGCCGCGGCCGCTCGAGCGCGCGTACCAGGAGGATCGCGAGGATCGCGTACTCCGTCACGTGCGCGAGCTTGCGTACGGCGCCGTGCAGGGCGACGAGCGTCGTCGGCGAGACTCCCGGCAGTAGCAGCTCGAGGAGCGGCAGCAGGATGCCGCCCGTCTGGTCGCCGCTGAAGTAGTCGCTCGACAGCAGCCAGATCAGCGCGGCCCACGCGGCGACCGGCGTCCAGCGGGACGCGAGGCCGTGCGCCGCGAGCCATCCCGCCGCGGCCGGCGGCCTCGCCGCGACGGCGTCTCCCTGGCTCGCGTCGCGCGTCAGGGCGCGCCGCCCGCGCGGGACGCGGCCGCTGCACCCTGACCCGCGCGCTCGATGGCGAACGCGTACTGGAAGTGCTCCGGGCGCAGGCTGCCCGGTACGCGGCGGCCGTTGATGAAGAACGTCGGCGTCGACTCCACGCCCGCCGCGGCGCCGACCGCGATGTCGGCGGCGACCTTTGCCGCCGCCGCGGGTGATCCGAGGCAGCGCTCGAACTCGCCCTGGTCGAGGCCGAGGCGCGCGGCGTAGCCGACGAGGCTCGGCCGATCGAGCGCGCTCTGGTTGTCGAACAGCATGCGCGCATACTCCTCGGCCTTCCCCTGCGTGGCCGCGCACTCGTACGCGGCCGCCGCCTCGCACGCGTTCTCGTGGCCCTCGCTCTTCACCTGCGGGTTGCATTCCGAGCTGAGCGGGAAGTTCCGGTGCACGAGCGCGACCTGGCCCTCGGCCCGAGCCAGCACCGGACCGAGGTCGACGAACGCGCGCGCGCAGGCGGGACACTGGAAGTCCGAGAACTCGACCAGCGTGACCGCGTCGGGCGATACCCTCTCGTCTTCCTCGAGCTGCAGGTCGACGACCGGCTGCGAGATGTACCACGCGTAGAAGCGGGGATCGCGCTCGCGGATCTCCTCGACGGTCACCGACGCCGTGGCGGTCTCGCGCGGCATCTGCAGGATAACGAGCCCGAGCACGACGGCTGCCGTCACGCCTGCGGCCGGCAACCAGAAGCGGAACGGCGTCCATCCGGGGGGCGTCGAGGCGTGCAGCAGGCGGACCATCGCGACCGCGACGCCGAACAGGGCGACGTTGACCGCGTCCAAGGACAGGCAGAGCGGGCAGGCGACCCGGATGACGAAGGTGGAGATGACGAAGAAGTAGATCGACACGACGAGCATCGCCGCCGTCACGGCCGCGAGCGTCGCGGCCGCCCGAGCTCGGGCCTCGCCGCGCCCTTTGACCAGCGAGACGGCGAGCGCTCCGGTCACCAGATACGCACCGAGTGCCCAGCCGGCGACCGGGATCCCCAGCACGGTGGCGTACGAGCTCGCGAGGACGACGTCGCAGGACAGGGTCGACGAGAGGTCGCAAAAACTCGTGTACCCACCCTGGCCAGCGGAGATCTGATGATGGATATAGAGCACCACCGCGCACAGCGCGGCGCCCAGGACCGACAGGATGATCGCGAGGGTGGGTAGGAATCCGATTGCGGGCGCCGCCGAAGTGGCTGCCGTGGAGCGACGCGCCGTGCCCATGCCGAACGCCGATCCTACCCACGCCCTCCCGGCAATTCAACGCGCGAGCGCCGAGCGGAGCGGCGCGCGACGCGCAATCTGTGCAGCGCTCGCGACGCTCGTGCTGCTGCTGCCGCTGGCCGCCCACGCGCAGAGCGTGCTGCGCAACGGCGGCTTCGTCGACGGCGAGGGCGACAAGCCGGCCGGATGGCAGACCGAGCAGTGGAGCCCGAGCGTAGGCACCGTGTTCGAGTGGAAGCGGCCGCAGAACGGGCTCGGCGCGGTCGTCGTACGCAACCCGGCCCCCAACGACGCACGCTGGACGCAAACCGTCCGCGTGCAGCCGAGCACCTGGTACCGCCTGTCGGGCAACGTGCGCGCGATCGGGGTCACCGGCAAGGGGTTCGGCGCCAGCCTCGCCGTGCTCGGCGGCTTCGAGACGACGCGCGAGCTGAAGGGAGCCGACAGCGGCTGGCAGCCGGTGTCGATGTGGTTCAAGACCAAGCCCGACCAGAACCAGGTGACGGTCGCGTGTCGGCTCGGCAACTACGGGCAGATCGCCGCCGGCGAGGCCTGGTGCACCGGCATCGAGCTCACGGCGATCGGCAAGCCGCCGATCAACGCCGACTTCGTGTACGGGCCGCTGGACGAGGCGACGACGCCGGTCGGCCTCCCGGCCGCTGCGGGCATCATCGCGCTGCTCGCGCTCGCCCTCTGGCTGTACGGCAAGCTGCCGCCGGAGGTCGGTATCGGCGAGCGCCTCGCGCTGCACGGCGTCCTGGTCGCGCTGCTCGTCGTCAAGCTGCTCGTCGCGCCGCACTTCATGTACCGCGTCGACGTGGGCTCGTACTCGGCGTGGGCGCTGAAGCTCGCGGCCGAGGGACCCGCGCGGTTCTACGCGCCCGGCTACTTCGCCGACTATCCGCCCGGCTACATGTACGTGCTCTGGGCGGTGGGCCTGGTCGGCCGCGCCCTCAATCTCGCCTGGCAGTCGACCAGCTTCATGGCGCTGCTCAAGCTGCCCGCGCTGCTCGCCGACCTCGCCGTCACGCGCCTGATCTTCGCGCGGCTGCGTCCGGGGCGAAGGCGCGTCGCCTGGATCGCGGCACTGGGCTTCGCGCTCAACCCCGCGCTGCTGCTGAACTCGACCATCTGGGGCCAGACCGACTCGGTGCTCGCGCTGCTGACGCTGCTCGCCTTCCTCGCGCTCGGCGACCGCCGCTTCGAGCTCGCCTGGATCCTCGCGGCGCTCGCCGTCCTCACCAAGCCGCAGGCGCTGCTCATCGTGCCCTTGCTCGTCCTCTGGCCGTGGGGCTGGTGGAAGAGCGGCCGGCCGCTGTCGGCGCTGCTGTGCATCGTCGCCACGGTGTACGTGGTCGCGGACCCGTTCCGCGGCGACCGCTCGTGGAGCTGGCTCGTGGAGCTCTACACCGGCACGACCGGCTACTATGCAGAGACGTCGGTCAACGCGATGAACCTCGCGGCGCTGCTGTTCGGCATGCGGCACAACGACGCCGAGATCACGCTCGGGCTCGCCGCCCAGACCTGGGGCTTCCTGATCGGCTTCGTCGCCGGGCTCGCGTTCCTCGTGCCGTACCTCAAGCGACGGACGCGCTCGCTGCACGCAGCGCTGATCGCCTCGGCGACGCTGGTCGCTTTTATGTGCTTGACGCGCATGCACGAGCGCTACCTCTATCCGTTCTTCGTGTTCGCCGGCCTGCTCGGGGTGACGGGCAGGATCGGGGCTCTCTACTGGGCGCTGTCGGCGCTGTTCTTCGCCAACCAGCTGCTGGTCTACCTCTACCAGCAGGATGCGACCGCGGGGCCCGTGTGGCTGTGGCGCACGGTCGCGGGCCTCGGAACGCTCGCGCTCGCCGGCTGGTACGTGCTCTACCGGCGCGTCGCCCAGCTAGGCTACGAGCCGCCGGGCGCGGCGGCGCTCGACGAGGACGACGCGCGCTGGCGCGATTCCGTCGAGGCCGCTCGCGCCGCGGCGGCGGCCCGCACGGCGGCTCCGGCGCCGGTCCGCGATCCGGAGGACGCCGAGGGCGCCACCGGTCCCGCGTGGAGCTGGCGGGAGATCGCGTTCCTCGTCGTGCTGACCGCCGTCTCGCTGGTGGTCCGCGTCTGGGAGATCGACAAGCCGACCGAGCTCGTCTTCGACGAGATCTACTTCGTCGAGCAGGGGCGCAACTACCTGCAGGGCAAGGATTTCATGGATCCGCACCCGCCGCTGGCGAAGCTGACGATCGGGCTCGGCATCCGTCTCTTCGGCGACACTCCGACCGGCTGGCGCCTGATGAACGCCGCCGTCGGCACGGCGCTCGTGCCGCTCATGTACCTGCTCGCGCGCCTGCTGTTCCGGCGCCGTGTCGCCGCCGGCTTCGCCGCGTTCTTCGTCGCCTTCGACGGGCTCTGCATCGTCGACTCGCGCATCGCGGTGATCGACATCCACTACATCACGTGGGGCGTCGCGGCGTACGTCTCCACCTTGTGGCTCGTCCGCCGCCAGCAGTTCGACAACGTCTGGCTGCTGATCCTGACCGGGGCGCTGATCGGTCTCTCCGTCGCCGCCAAGCTCTACATCCCGTTCTTCAGCTTCCTGCTGATCCTCGGCACGCTGTTCGTCACGGCGCGCGGCTTCGCGAAGCGGAGCGGCGTCCCGGCGCTGCGCTTCGCCGCCTGGCCGGTGCTCGTGGTGGGTGCCACGGCGACCATCGTCTACGTCCTCTCGTACACCCCGCACTTCCTCTGGGGCTGGTGGCACTCGCCGCTCGACCTCGTCAAGTATATCGTGATCAAGGTTCCCGAGTACCAGGCCGCGGTCAAGGACGCGACGCACCCCTACAGCTCGAAATGGTGGACCTGGCCGTTGCTGCTGCGTCCCGTCTGGTACTACTGGAAGGACCCCGGACCGGCGCCCGGCATGGTGGTCGGCATCTGGGGCTCGGGCAATCCGCCGGTGTGGTGGGCGGCGCTGCCGGCGTTGCTCCTGGCCGCGTACTACGCCGTGCGCGAGCGTCGGCTCGCGCTCGTGTTCGTCGTCGCCGGCTGGCTGATCCACCTCGCGCCGTGGGTCGGGATCGGACGCACGCTGTTCCTCTACCACTACCTCGCGTCGCTGCTGTTCGCGTTCCTCGCCCTGTCGTGGATGCTCGACCGGCTGTGGCACGGCGAGGGCAGCGCCGTCGAGCGCGGCATCGTCGGAGCCGTGCTGCTGGCGAGCGTCCTGCCGGTCGCGATGGCGACGACGGGCGGCTGGGGCCCCGTGCTCTTCGTCGCGCTGCTGCTCGGCTACGAGGGCATGCTGTTCTCGACCAGGCGGGACCAGACCCGGATCGGACGGCTCGCCGTCGTCCTGTACTGCGTCGCGATCGTCGCCGTCGCAGCCTACTTCCTGCCCATCTGGCTCGGCACGCCGGTGAGCAAGCGCGCGTGGGAGGCGCGCATGTGGATCTCCGGCTCGAAGCTCGGCAACTGGATATGAGGCGCCCGCTCGCTCGAGGTTCCGTCGTCCTCGCGGCCATCGGCTTCCTGCTCGTCGAGGCGGCGGGCGCGCCCGCCTCGACCGATCTCGTCAAGAACGGGATCTTGACGAGCGGTCGCGACGGCAAGCCCGATCACTGGCGCAGCGAGGGCTACGCGCAGGACGCCACCCAGTACTCGTGGGCGGTCGGCGAGAACGGCACCGGCACGCTCAAGATCGACAGCACGAAGCCGAACGATGCGCGCTGGGTGCAGAACGTCCCGGTGTCGCCGTCGACCTGGTACCACGTGACCGGCTGGGTGCGCGCGCAGAACGTCGGCGGCCAGACGATGGGTGCGTACCTGTCGGTGATGGACACCTTCCACAACTCGCGCGACCTGCGCGGCACGACGGGCTGGCTGCCGGTCGAGCTGTGGGTCAAGACGGGCCGCCTCGAGACGTCGCTGCCGGTCGCGTGCCGGCTCGGCGGCTACAGCTCGCTCAACAGGGGCACCGCCGAATGCACCGGCATCTCGGTCGTCGCGGCCGGCGCGCCGCGGCCCGGCGCCCCGTTCGTGTACGGCGGCACGGCGGGCAGCGAGAGCACCGACGCGCTGCCGATCGCCCAGGGCGTCGCCGTGCTGGTCGCGGTCGGCATCCTGCTCCTGCTGTGGCGCTACCTCGCACCGGCATCGCTGCGCATCCCGCCGTGAGGCGCGCGCACGTCGTCGGCCTGGCGCTGCTCACGCTCGTCGGCGGCTGGCTGCGCTTCTCAGCGACCGGCTTCGGGCTGCCCGACAAGTACCGCCCCGACGAGGAGTACATGCTGTCGCGCGCGCTGGGCTTCGAGCGCGACTGGAATCCGCACTTCGCGGTGTATCCGGCTGCGCACATGTACGTGCAGCACGCGGTGCTGCGCGGCTACGCGCTCCTGGTGGGCTACCGCACCAGCTTCCGCGAGGTGTACGCGCCCGATCGTCAGGCGCTCGCCTACCTGGTCGCTCGACGCACGTCCGCGGCGTTCGGCACGGCGACGATCCCCGCCGTCTACCTCGCCGGCGCGCGAGCCTTCGGGCCGACCAGCGCGCTCGCGGCGGCTGCGATCCTGACCTTCTCGACGATCCACGTCCGCGATTCGAAGTACGCGACGACTGACGCGGCGACGGCGTTCTGGCTGACGATCGCCATCTGGCTCACGATGCGCGTGATCCACCGCGGGCGCGTGCTCGACTCGCTGCTCGCCGGCCTGGTCACCGGGCTAGCGATCGCGAACAAGTATCCGGCGGGCGCGCTGCTGCTCGGCGTCGCGGTCGCGCACGTCGAGGCACGCTGGCGCGAGGGACGCTCGCTGTGGCGCGTCTTCCGCGACCTCCGCCCGTACGTCGCCGCCTATGCCGCGGTCGTCACGTTCCTCTGCGCGACGCCGTACCTCGTCCTCGACTGGCCACAGACCGTCAAGGACTTCGCCTACCAGCGCGGCTTCCTCGAGCGCGGCGTGGGCAACGAGCTCGCCGGCTGGGGCTGGTCGTGGCTCTTCCTCAAGCTGATGCCCGACAGCTTCGGGCTCGCGGTGATGGGGCTGCTGCTCGCGGGGCTCGCGTGGGCGGTCCTGCGGCCGCGGCTCGGCACGCTGTCGCTCGCCACGTTCGTGGTGGTCGCGTTCTTCGGCATGACGAGCAGCCGCTACAGCTTCTACCGCTACATCCTCGTGCCGCTGCCGGCGCTCGTCGTCCTCGCCGGACGTGTCGTCGGCGACGCACACTCGCTGCTCGCGACGCGGCTCGCGCCCGCGCGCGCGGGTCTCGTCACCGCGGCGCTGCTCGCCCTGGTATTGATGCCCTCGGCGATCCGGGACTGGAAGCTGAACCGCATCCTCGGGCGGCGCGACACGCGCACGCTCGCGCGCGAGTGGATCGAGAGCAACGTCCCGCGTCCGGCGAAGATCGCGGCGACCGACCACCGCACGCCGTACGGCAAGCCGCAGCTCCCATCGGGCTACTCGCTGATCGAGATCGAGGAGGTCGCGTCGTTGCGGGCGAACGGCGTTCGCTTCGTGATCGCGGACTCGTCGCCGCTCTCGTTCTACTCGCCGGGTCCGACCCCCGCGCAGCTCCGCGACCTCGAGCGCAACGCGCGCCTGGTCCTCGACCTCGACCCGAGCGACCCCGGCGGCTCCCCACCGCCGGTGTTCGACATGGCCGACGCGTTCTACGCGCCCTTGCAGCACGCCTCGAGCATGAAGCGGCCGGGGCCCCGGATCCGCATCTGGCAGATCGACTGATCCTGCGGTACCAGCCGGCCATGGCGAAGGTCACGGTCTACCACAACCCCGTGTGCGGCAAGTCGCGTGGCGCGCTCGAGATCCTGAGCCAGCGCGGCATCGACTGCGAGGTGATCGAGTACCTGAAGACGCCGGTCGACCGTGCGACGCTGGAGCGCTTCCTCGACATGCTGCCGGGCGCACCGGCGGAGCTCGTGCGCAAGGACAAGCGCTTCAAGGAGCTGGGCCTGAACGAGGCGGACTACGTGACGCGCGAGCAGGTGGTGGACGTGCTGCTCCGGCACCCCGAGCTGATGGAGCGGCCGGTGGTCGTCCGCGACGGCCGCGCGATCATCGCCCGCCCGTCCGAGCGGGTCCTCGAGCTGGTCGATTGAGCACCGCCGAGCCCTCAGCGGACCGCGGGCAGGCGAGCTCGTACGCAGCCGCAGACGAGGGCTCGCTGCTGCACCACGGCGCCCTGGTCTCGTTCGACGAACCCGTGCGGCACGACGACGTGCTGCTCGCGATGGAGCGCGCGGCGCGGGCGCACCCGTTCCTCCGGATGCGACCCGCGCGCCTGCCGCTCGCCGCCGAGGTCCTGGGCTGGTCGATCGATCCGGCGTTCCGCACGAGCCGGCACGTTCGCGCGGTGGAGCTCGACGCGCCGGCCGACGACCGCACGATCGCGCACGTGGCCGGCACGCTGTGGGCGCGTCCGCTGGCGGTCGATCGGCCGCCCTGGCACGTCGACCTCCTCACCGACCGCCACGGCCTCGGCGTGGCCCTGCTGCTGAAGGCGCATCCCGCGCTGCTGCGGCGCGGGCTCGCACCGCTGGTCGAAGTGCTGCTCGGCGAAGGCGCGGAAGCGGCACCGCCGCCCCCGCTGGCGCAGCCGGCCGTCACCGAGCGTCGCCGCGGCGCGCTGGTGCCCTCGCTGCTGCACGCGGTCGCCGCGCTCGCGGAGCGCGGTGCGCAGGGATCGCGCGCGCTCGCGACCGAGGTGGCGAGCCTGCTGCGCCCGAGCGTCGCGCTGGCGCGCACCGTCGAGGTCGGCCGCGTGCTGGAGTCGACGGGCACGCTGGTCTCGTCGCCTGCCCCGGAGACGCCGTGGAACGGAGCGCTCGGCAACGAGCGCGCCGTCGGCTCGCTCTCGCTGCCGCTCGACGGGCTGCGCGGCATCGCCGAGGGGTTCGGTGGGACGTGGCGCGATGCCTGGGTGACCGTCGTCGCGGACGCGCTCGGGCGCGTGCTGCGCGCGCGCGGGCGGCCGACGAGCGGGCTGACGCTGCTCGCGTTCGTGCCCGAGCAGCACGACTCGACGGCGCGGGTCGCCGGGGAGGAGAGGCCGGCCGCCCCCGGGGCGGGCCCCGCGCTGATCGCGCTGCCCGTCGGCGAGCTCGACCCGGGCGCCCGGCACGCGCTGGTCCGCGCGAGCGCTCGCGAGCCGCTGTCCGCGGCGCGCGGCATCGGCCTCGCCCGGATGGCGGCGCTGGCGCAGCGCCTCCCCGAGCCGCTGCAATCGATGCTCGGCTCGCTCGCCTTCCAGGCGGCGAACGTGGTCGTCACGAGCGAGCGCGCTCCCGCAGAGCCGCTGCGGGTCGGCGGCGGGCGCATCACGTCGCTGGTGCCGCTCGCGGGGCTACCGTGGCACGTCGGGCTCGCCCTCGCGGCGCTCGACTGGCACGGCGACGAGCTGGCCGTCGGCGTGACGGTCGATCCTTCCCTGCTGCCGAGCGCCGGCACCGTCGTCGAGGCGCTTCACGCCGCGTACGCCGAGCTCGCGACGGCGGCCGGGGTGCCGCCCGTGCCTGCGCGCGAGCGTGGCCGCGCCCGCGCGCGGCGCTGAGCGGCCGAGTCGCGCCGAGCGGCGCGAGCGCCTCTAGCCCGGATTTCTCACCACCGGTAGCGGGCAGTCCCTTGGAGGGCCCGTTTGCGGCCCCGTAGCTGCCTACGCGGGTCAGTGTCGGGGTGGAATGGAGCGGGACGGGCGGTTGAGGCGGCGCAGG
>JBFMAS010000128.1:0-3333 GCA_040755575.1 Thermodesulfobacteriota bacterium | reverse complement strand
GGCGATCCCGCTCGTCGCCGGGCTGCTCTCGCTCTGCACCCTCGCGACGCTCGTGCTCGCTTCCCGGCCCGGCGCCGGCATGACGCCGTTCCTCGTCGCCGCCGCGGCGCAGAGCGCGTTCTTCGCGGCCGTGCGCGGGCGGGTCACGACGGCGCTGCAGGGGCTCGACCGCGCGGGACGCGAGCTCGGCCTCGTGCGCGGCATCCTGCTGCACCTCGAGCGCGAGCGCTTCACGTCGTCCCTGCTCGCCGAGCTCACGGCGCGGCTCGCGCAGCACGGGGTGCCGGCCTCGCGCAGGATTCGCGGCCTCGAGCTCCGTCTGGAGCTCAACGACTCGGGACGCAACCTGCTCTTCCTGCCGATCGCGCTGCTGCTCCTCTGGCCCGTGCAGCTCGCGTGCGCCATCGACCGCTGGCGTGCGCGCCACGGCCGCGAGGTCGAGGCGTGGATCGCCGCGATCGCCGAGATCGAGGCGCTCGCCTCGCTCGCGGGGCACGCCTGGGAGCACCCGGAGGACCCCTTCCCGGAGATCGTCGAGCAGGGACCGCTGCTCGATGCGGAAGGCATCGGCCACCCGTTGCTGCTCGAGGCGCGCTGCGTGCGCAACGACCTGCGCCTCGGCCCCGATCAGCGCGCGCTGATCGTCAGCGGCTCGAACATGTCGGGCAAGAGCACGCTGCTGCGCGCGACCGGGCTCAACGTCGTGCTGGCGCTCGCGGGCGCCACGGTGCGCGCCCGCAGGCTGCGCGTGTCGCCGCTCGCCGTCGGCGCCTCGATCCGGGTCGGCGACTCGCTGCTCGACGGCCGGTCGCGCTTCCAGGCCGAGGTCCTGCGCCTGCGGCAGATCACCGACCTCGCGCAGGACCGGCCCGTGCTCTTCCTGCTCGACGAGATCCTGCACGGCACCAATTCGCACGATCGTCGAATCGGCTCCGAGGCGGTCGTGCGTCGGCTGCTCGAGCTCGGCGCGGTCGGGCTCGTGACGACGCACGACCTCGCCCTGGCCGAGATCGCGGCCCGCTCCGCATTCCCGATCGTCAACGTGCACTTCGAGGACCACGTCGAGGACGGCGCGATGCGCTTCGACTACAGCATGCGGCCCGGCGTCGTGACGCGGAGCAACGCGCTCGCGCTGATGCGCGCGGCCGGGCTGGACGTCTGACCAGCGGACGCCGGGCTACCGACGCGTCCGGCGATGGCGTAGAGTCCTCGGCCGGGACTCATTCTTTGCATGACCGCTGCCGTAGCCGAGCGTGAGGGCGGATTCGTCGGTCGCGAGCGCGAGCTCAGGGAGCTTCGCGGCGGCCTCGGCGACGCGGTGTGCGGACAGGGTCAGCTCTTCTGCCTGGTGGGCGAGCCGGGGATCGGCAAGACGCGCCTCGCGGAGACCTTCGCCGGGCTCGCGTCGGCGGTGGGAGCTCGGGTGCTGTGGGGTCGCTGCTTCGAGGGCGGCGGCGCGCCGCCCTACTGGCCCTGGGTCCAGGTGCTGCGCGACGGGCTCGCCGATCGCGTGCCCGGAGCCGGCGAGGCGCCGTCGTCCGATCGCGCGGGCACGACCGATCTCTGCGACCTGCTGCCGGCCGCGCCACCGCCCGCCCGGGCCGACTCGGAGGAAGCGCGCTTCCGGCTGTTCGACGCCGTCGCCACCCTGCTGCGCGAGCGCTCCGCACGGGTGCCGCTGGTCGTCCTGCTCGACGACGTGCAGTGGGCCGACGAGTCCTCGCTGCTGCTGCTCGGCTTTCTCGCGCGCAACCTGCGCGGCGCGCGCCTGCTGCTGGTCGCCGCCTACCGCGACGTGGCGGCGAGTCCGTCCGCCGCGGCCGCGCGGCGGCTCGCGGAGCTCGCCTGCGACGCCCGGGTGGTCCGGCTCGGCGGCCTCGACGACGCCGAGGTCGCTCTCCTCGTCGCGGGCTTCACGGGCGCCCCGCCGTCGGACGCGCTCGTGCGCTCGATCCTTCGTGCGACCGGCGGCAACCCGCTGTTCGTCGAGGAGGTGCTGCGCACGCTCGCGACGAGTGGGCGCTTCGACGACGGCGCGCCCGCCGCGATCCCGCTTCCCGACCGCGTGCGCGCGGTGATCGGCCGCCGCACCGGGCTGCTGTCGCCGGCGTGCCGGAGCGTGCTCTCGGTCGCGGCGGTCATCGGCAAGGAGCTCGACCTCGCGACGCTCGAGCAAGTGTGCGCCTCGAGCGACGGCCGCGTGCTCGACGCGGTCGACGAGGCGAGCCGGGCGCGCATCCTGACGCAGTCGGGAGCGCGGCTGACCTTCGCGCACGACCTGTTCCGCGAGGCGTTTTACGACCAGCTCACTCCGCGCGAGCGCGCGCGGCTGCACGCGGCGGTCGGCGCCGCGCTCGAGCGCGTCCATGCCGGCGCGCTCGACCCGCGCCTGCCCGAGCTGGCGCGGCACTTCCTGCTCGCGGGCCCCGCGGAGAGCGAGCGCGCGGTCCGCTACTCGCTGCGCGCGGCGGCTCGCGCCGCGTCGAGCTTCGCGTACGGCGAGGCGGCCGAGCGCTACCGCGACGCGCTCCACGCGCTCCCGGCGTCGGGCGCCGAGGCCCCGAGGACGCGCTGCCGGATCCTGCTCTC
This sequence comes from Thermodesulfobacteriota bacterium, assembly GCA_040755575.1. Lineage (GTDB taxonomy): Bacteria > Desulfobacterota > Binatia > UBA12015 > UBA12015 > DATCMB01. The sequence continues at coordinate 744 of JBFMAS010000128.1, read as the reverse complement.
GCTCGGCGAGAGCCTGTGGAGCGGCGGCGAGTTCGAGGAGGCGCGGACAATCTACGAGCAGGCAGCGGACGTCGCCGAGGCGCTCGGCCGCGGCGAGGAGCTCGCGCGTGCGGCGCTCGGCTTCGGCGGCCAGGACGTGAGCTTCGACGGCGGCGTCGTCGAGCCCAGGCTGATCCGGCTGCTCGAGCGCGCGCTCGCGGCGACCCCGTCGGCGGACGGCGTGCTGCGCGCGTCGCTGATGGCGCGCCTCGCCGCCGCGCTCGCCTTCTCCGACCAGCGGCCCCGTGGCGACGCCCTGGCTCGCGACGCCGTCGCCATGGCACGCCGGCTCGACCACGAGCCGACCCTGCACCTCGCCCTCAACTGCTTCCTCGCCGCGACCTGGGGACCCGACGGGTTCGAGGAGCGCCTCGCGGTCACGCGCGAGACGACGCGGCTCGCAGCGAAGATCGGCGGTGCGGGGGTCGCGGAGCTGCACGCCGGGCTCATGACGACGCTGCTCGAGGCGGGCGACGCCGCCGGGGCGGAGCAGGAAGCGCAGGACTACCGCCGCCGCACGGAAGCGTTCGGCAGGACGATCTCGACGTGGATCCTCGCCGTGCGCCGCGCGATGATCGCCCTGCTCGAGGGCCGCCTCGCCGAGGTCGAGGCGCTCGCCACGCACGCGCTGCGGCTCGGCAACGAGCGGCAGAACGGCAACGCCGTGCAGTACTACGGGGCGCAGATGCTCGCGCTGCGGCGCGA
>JBFMAS010000127.1:10914-17869 GCA_040755575.1 Thermodesulfobacteriota bacterium | reverse complement strand
GGCGGTCATCGCCGCCGGCCGCGCGGCTTTTCGGGCATCGCGTGCTCGAAGTTCCGCCGCTCGGCGAAGTCCTCGGCCGACGCGGGATCGAGCTCCCAGCGATCGTCGTCCCGCTTGCTGATCTTCTCCTCGCCGCGCAGCGGCTCGTCGTCCTCGTAGGTCACGCCGAGCGCGCGGCCCAGCTCGTCGACGTTGTCCTGGTCCGGCGTGGGCGTCGAGCCGCCGACCGCTTCCTCGCCGCTCCCCGCCTCCGCCTCCGCGGCATCGACGTCGCCGCCGGCGAGCACCGCCGAGCGGCCCTGGCCCGTGCCGGCCGCGCCCTCGATGCCTTCCGGCGCCCCCGCGGCGACCAGCGGGTCGCTGTCGCGCGCCAGGCTGCCGAGCGCCAGCACGGCCTCGTCCGTGAGCCCGGCGAGCTCCGGCTCGTCCTCGCGCATCGCACGCGCGGCTTCGTGCTCCGCCGTCGTGACCCGCTCGCTCGAGGCCCCGCGCGCAGGACCCGGCCGCCGCGCCGTCCCGTCACGTGCCGGCCGCTCCTCGCGACCGGCGCTCTTGCCCTTGCTGCTCTTCGCTGGAGACAAACCACACCTCCGTTCGTACGATCGCCGGAGCGATCGCTCGACGACGGTCGCAAGCGACGTGCCGCCTCAGCGCGTGCTGCGCGGCCCGAGGACCGCGACGCCGTCGGGCTCGAGCACGACGCTCGCTTCCTCCGCGTGCGCGCCGGGCGAGGCGAGCAGGACGTCGCGCGCGGGGCCCGGCGGCAGCGGTACGCGCTGCCGGCTCGACGCGAGGTTGCATGCGACGGCGACGTCGCCGCGCGACAGCACGAACCACTGCGCCTGCTCGTCGAAGGTGGCGGCGGCGCGCGAGCGTCGCGGGTCGGCGAGGTCCGGAACGCTGCGCCGCAGGCGGATCAGGTCGCGATGCCAGTCGAGCATCGCGGCGTGCGGCGCGTGCTCGACCTCGCCCCAATCGAGCTTCGAGCGCAGCAACGTCTCCCTCGCCTGCGGGTCCGGGACGTCGTCGCCCCAGCCGAAGGCGGCGAACTCCTTGCGTCGCCCCTCGCGCACCGCGTCGGCGAGCTCTGCCTCCTCGTGCGCCGTGAAGTACTGGAACGGAGCGGTCGCCGCCCACTCCTCGCCCTGGAACAGCAGCGGCACGTAGGGCGACGTCAGCACCAGCGCCGCCGCGATCCGCGCCCGCCCTTCGCTCACCAGGTGCGCGAGCCGCTCGCCGGCCGCGCGGTTCCCGATCTGGTCGTGGTTCTGCGCGAAGACGACGAAGCGGCCCGCGTCGAGGCCGTCCGCGGCGCGGCCGTGCCGGCGCTCGCGGTAGGCGGAGTAGCGCCCGTCGTAGACGTACGCGCGACAGATCGCGCGCGCGAGATCGGCGAGCGTGCCGAAGTCGGCGTAGTAGCCGTGGCTCTCCTCGGTGAGCACGGCGTGCAGCGCATGGTGGAAGTCGTCGCTCCACTGGGCGTCGAGGCCGTAGCCCCCCGCCTCGACCGCGCGCAGCAGCCGCGGGTCGTTGAGGTCGCTCTCGGCGATGACGACCAGGTGGCGGCCGAGGCGCGCGGCGAGCGCGTGCACCTCGGCTGCGAGCTCCTCGAGGAGGTGGAGCGCGGACTCGTCGTGGATCGCGTGCACGGCGTCGAGCCGCAGGCCGTCGACGTGGTAGTCGCGCAGCCACATGAGCGCATTGTCGATGACGAAGCGCCGCACCTCGTCGCTGCCGGCGTCGTCGTAGTTGACGGCGCTGCCCCACGGCGTGAGGTAGCGGTCGGTGAAGTACGGGCCGAACCGTCCGACGTAGTTCCCCGACGGGCCGAAGTGGTTGTAGACCACGTCGAGCAGCACGGCGAGGCCGCGCGCGTGGCAGGCATCGACGAGGCGCTTCAACCCGTCGGGGCCGCCGTACGGCTCGTAGGGTGCGAACAGGTCGACGCCGTCGTAGCCCCAGCCGTGGCTGCCGGGGAACGCGGCGACCGGCATCAGCTCGACGTGCGTCACGCCGAGCCCGCGCACGTGGTCGAGGCGCGCGATCGCAGACTCGAAGGTGCCCTCCGCGGTGAAGGTGCCGACGTGCAGCTCGTAGATCACCGCCGCGGCCAGCGGCGGCGCCTGGAAGCCGACGTCGTGCCAGTCGAAGCCCTCATGCGACACCGCGCGCGAAGCCGCGTGCACGCCGTTCGGCTGGCACGGCGAGCGCGGATCGGGCAGCGGCTCCGAGCCGTCGAGCGAGTACGCGTAGTCGCGGCCGTCGGCGTCGAACGGCAGCTCGACCGACCACCAGCCGCGCGCGCCGCGCACCATCGCGCGTCGCTCGTCGCCGAGCACGATCTCGACCTGCTGCGCGCTCGGCGCCCAGACGCGAAAGTGCCTCACGTTGCTTCCTCCGCGACCAGCAGCGCGACCGGGAAGACGGCCAGCAGCTGCTCGAGCGGTCTCGCGCCGGCGTCGTGCGTCCGTCCGGTGAGCGCGTCTCGCCAGCGGCCGGCCGGCAGCTCGAGGCACGTCGCCTCCCAGCTTCCGGCGAGCTTGAGGGGCAGCCGCGTCGCGACCGTCAGCACGCGCTCTGTGCGGGCGAACGCGACGACGTGCTGCGCGCGCGGTCCCGTCGCCCACAGCGCGCGATACGCCGCGTCGTCGGCGAACGCCTCCGGCAAGCGGCGGCGGACGTCGAGTGCCTGGCGCGTCAGCCACAGCTTCGGCAGCCCGTCGTCGCTGCGCGCGGCGATCTCCTCCGGCGACAGGTGATCGAGCTCGGCGAGCAGGCGCCTGCGCAGCGCGAAGTCGACCGGCCGCCGGTTGTCGGGGTCGACGAGCGACAGGTCCCACAGCTCCGTGCCCTGGTAGACGTCCGGGACGCCGGGGCTGGTGAGCTTGATCAGCTCCTGCGCGAGCGAGTTGCTCCGTCCGGGCTCGACCAGGCGCGCGACGAAGCGCTCGAGGTCGGCGACCAGCTGTGCGTCGCCGAGCAGACCCTCCGTGAAGCGGCGCACCGACTCCTCGTACGCGGCGTTCACCTGCGTCCAGCTCGTCTGCTCCTTCATCTCGCGGCACGCCTTCTCGAGGTACGGCAGGAGCCGCTCGGTCTCGATCGGCCACGCGCCGACGAGCGTCTGGTAGAGCAGGTACTCGACGTTGCGGTCGGGCGTCGCCCCCGTCCAGTACTGCTCGCCGAGCTTCGACCACCGCTCGACCGCCTCCGCCCAGTCCTCGGGGATCTCGCTCAGCAGCGCGAGGCGGGCCCGCACGTCGGCGCTGCGCTTGGTGTCGTGTGTCGAGGTCGCCAGCATGGCGCGCGGCCACAGCCTCTCCGCCTCGGCCTGGGCGCGGTGGAAGTCCTCGAGCGAGACGCCGAACTCGAGCGGCTCTCCGCCGACCTCGTTCAGCGCGATGAACCGGTTGTAGGCGTAGAACGCGGTATCCTCGACGCCCTTCGCCATGGTGGGCGCCGCGAGCTGCTGGAAGCGGGTCGTCAGCTCCGCCTCCGGCTCGCCACGCGCGCGCAGCAGCAGGACGTCCGCCAGGAAGTCGAACGCCGACGGGTCGAGGTCGGGACGGTTCGCCTTGGCGCGCGCGATCATCCCTTCGACGGTCGCGACGTCCTCCTCGCTCACCTCGCCGCGCTCGGGCCGCACGTACGTCCGGTACACGGGCATGCAGGTGAGCGCCTCGCGCAGCACCTCGTGCAGCTCGTGCCGCGTGTAGTCGCGATGGCGGCGATGGCGCTCGCAGACGTCGAGGAAGAGCGCCGTCAAGCGGTTCACGTCGCTGCCGAGCAGCTCGCGCAGCGCCGCGTGCTTCTTCTCGCGCACGATCTCGGGGAAGGTCGCGAGGCGGCCCGTGAAGCGCTCGTAGAGCTTGGTGAGCTGCGCCTCCGCCGTCGGGTCGATCAGCAGCCCGCCGACGCGGTTGACGAAGTCGTAGCCGGTCGTGCCGTCGATCGGCCAGCTCGGCGGCAGCCGCTCGTCGTGGCCGAGGATCTTCTCGACCAGGAGCCATGCGTCCGGAGCCTGGGCGCGGAGTCGCTCGAGGTAGCCGAGCGGGTCGCGCAGACCGTCCACGTGATCGATCCGCAGGCCGTCGGCGCTCCCCTCCGCGACCCAGCGCAGCACGAGCTCGTGCGTGCGGCGAAAGACCTCCTCGTCCTCGACGCGCACGCCGATCAGCGTGTCGATGTCGAAGAAGCGGCGATACGAGAGGTCGCGGTCGGCGGCGCGCCAGAACGCGAGCCGGTAGTTCTGGCGCTCGAGCAGCGCGTCGAGGGCGTCGGGGTCCGCGTTGATCTGCTCGATCACGGCGTCGAGCGCGGGGGCCACCTCCGGTCGCTCGCACAGAACGCGCTGCAGCTCGCCCAAGAGGCGCGTCGACTCGCGGTAGCGGAGCTGCACGTCGATCGCGTCGCACGAGCTCGACTCGGGCAGCCGTCGCAGGTCTTCGGCGAGCGCCGCGAGCTCGGTCACCCCGCAGCGCTCGGCCGCCTGCTCGAGCAGGACGTCGATCGTACGAGGGCTCAGCGGGAAGGCGCGCTCGTGGTAGCGCACGACGAGCTCGCGCCCCTCGCGCGCGAGCCGCAGCTCGCCCGCCTCGAGCACGCGCCCGTAGTGGTCTCCCAGCACCGGCAGGAGCAGGGTGTTGCGCATGCGCCTCTCGGGCGGCTCCCACTCGACGTCGAAGAACGACGCGAAGCGGCTCGCCGGGCCGTTCGCGAGCACGTCCCACCACATCGCGTTCTCCCGGCCGGAGATCGCCATGTGGTTCGGGACGACGTCGAGCACCTGCGCCATCCCGTGCTGCGCGAGCGCGTCGCACATGGCTCGATGCGCCTCCTGGTCGCCCAGCCGCTCGTCGACGCGGTCGTGCGCGACGACGTCGTAGCCGTGTGTCCCGCTCGCCGAGGCGAGGTACGGCGAGGCGTAGAGGTGGCTGATGCCCAGCGAGGACAGATACCCCGCTACCGACGCGGCGTCGCGAAACCCGAACGAGCGTCCGAATTGGATGCGATACGTCGCCCGCGGCGCCCGGCTCACGGCACGGTGCGTCGCTCGACCGTGCGCTGCTCGATCGCGGTCGACGGCTCCACCAGCCAGTGCTCGCTGAAGCTCAGCACCTTGACGTTGGTCTCGAAGTGGCCGTCGCTGCGCTCGGGCAGCGGCCGCGGCATGTCGTAGCGGAACTTCACCCTGCCGCCGGGTGGGATCGGCTCCGGAACGCGGACGATGTCGCTCGTGCCGGGATTGTCGTCACCCGGCTTCATCTCGCGCGTCCATCGCCAATCCTGCTGCACGACCAGCCGCAGGTCCCGCACCTCGTGGTTGGTACGGTTCTCGACCCAGCCGGTGACCGTCGTGCCGGTGCGCTCGACGCCGCTCACCGCGACGCCGCTCGGCGCGTCGCCGGATTGCGCGAGCGCGCCCGACGCGAAGCCCGCCAGCAGGCCGCAGCACGCCGCGACGGCGAACGTCTTGGCGCCCATCCTGATCGCTTTCAAGGCCGGACCCTCCCGTCTGGTCCCGGCACCGCGCCGGGGGCCCTCGACCACGCGGTGCAAACCATCGGCCACCGCCGAAGGGCGCCCCGCGCGCGCTCGACGCCAAGGCAGCTTGCCACGCACGGAAGTTGTTACAACCGCGACGAGCGTGAAGCGCCGCCTGGCGCGTCGTCGCGGCGGCACGCTTTGTGCGCCGCAGGCGCACGATGGCACGACGCGTCGGCACCGAGTCGCCCTGGGTCAATGGCGGGCGAGGGAGCGAGCGCGCGCCGCTCGCTGCGGACGTCGAGGCCGACGTCTGCGTGATCGGCGCCGGCATCGCCGGGCTGTCGACGGCCTACATGCTGCAGCGGGACGGAGCCTCGGTCGTCGTTCTCGACGACGGGCCCGTGGGCGGCGGGCAGACGGGGCGCACGACGGCGCACCTCTCGAACGCGCTCGACGACCGCTACACGGAGCTCGAGCGCCTGCATGGCGCGGAAGGCGCCAGGTACGCCGCGGCGAGCCACACGGCCGCGATCGCACGCATCGAGGAGATCGTCCGCGAGGAGGGTCTCGAGTGCGACTTCGCGCGCGTCGACGGCTTCCTCTTCGCCCCGGAGGCGAGCGCCATGCGCCCGGCCACGACGCCGCCCCCGACCACGCTGCCCGACCTGCTGCTCGACGAGCTCGCGGCGGCCCGGCGCGCGGGCGTGCCGGGCGTCGAGCAGGCCGTGCGCGCTCCGCTGGTCTCGTTCGACACCGGTCCGTGCCTGCGCTTCCCGGGGCAGGGCCGCTTCGAGCCGATCCGCTACCTCGACGGCCTCGCGGCGGCGTTCGAGCGGCGCGGCGGCCGCCTCTTCACCGGCACGCACGCGACCACGGTGACCGGCGGCGCCGCGGCGCTCGTCGGCACCGCCCCGGGACATCGCGTGTCGTGCGGCGCCATCGTCGTGGCGACCAACACGCCGGTCAACGACCGCTTCGTGATCCACACGAAGCAGGCGCCATACTTGACGTACGTCATCGCGGCGCGCGTCCCGCACGGATCGGTCCCCGACGTGCTGCTCTGGGACACGGCGGATCCCTACCACTACGTCCGCCTGCAGCCGGCCGCCGGGGACGGCGACGCCCGCCAGGACCTGCTGATCGTCGGCGGCGAGGACCACAAGACCGGACAGGCGAGCGACGGGGAGCGTCGCTTCGCGAGCCTCGAGGGCTGGACGCGCGAGCGCTTTCCGATGGTCGAGGGCGTCGTGCGGCGCTGGGCCGGTCAGGTGATGGAGCCGAGCGACGGCGCGGCGTTCATCGGCCGCAACCCATCGGACGCCGACAACGTCTACGTCGCCACGGGCGATTCCGGCCACGGCATGACGCACGGGACGATCGCCGGGATGCTGCTCGCCGACCTGATCGCGGGCCGGCCCAACCCGTGGGCCGCGCTGTACGACCCGGCGCGGATCAGCCTCGCGTCCGC
>JBFMAS010000127.1:0-10814 GCA_040755575.1 Thermodesulfobacteriota bacterium | reverse complement strand
CGGGCGATTCCGGCCACGGCATGACGCACGGGACGATCGCCGGGATGCTGCTCGCCGACCTGATCGCGGGCCGGCCCAACCCGTGGGCCGCGCTGTACGACCCGGCGCGGATCAGCCTCGCGTCCGCTCGTGGAACGCCGTCGAGCGGACCTGGGACTGCCCGTGCCACGGCTCGCGCTTCTCGTGCACGGGACGGGTGCTGAACGGTCCGGCGAACCAGGATCTGACGGCGCTCGACGGCGCGGCGGGCGAGCAGGAGGGGGCGCATGGCGAACAAGAGCAAGTCTGACCGCAAAGAGCAGCTTCGCCCGGAGCAGCAGCAGGACCGCAGCGGATGCGCTCGAGCAGCGCCTCGACGCCCGGCGAGCGCGCTCGATCGCGCAGCAGGCGGTCGAGCAGGGTCGCGCCGACTTCCTCGAAGTGTCGAGCGACACGCTGGCCGGCCGAGGAGGGTTAGCCCGCAGCAGCGAGGAGCGCGCTCCGCCCGTGCTGCGGCAGGCGAAGAGCGCGCGCGAGCGCGCGCAAAAGCTCGCGGCTCGGCTCGCGCGGCCGGTCTCGATACAGCTCAGGTGTCGGGTCGAAACCCTGGCCACCAGGCTGAGATCGAGCTGGCTCAGGCGGCGTCGCCTGCGCCAATAGCGCAGCAGCTCGTCCACGTGGCGGGGCTAGGTCTCCACTTGCCGCCCGATTCTAGCCGGGCTGCCGAACGACATGCGAGCTTCCGCCCCTCGTCCGCGGTGATCGCTTGAGATCATCGGATGCCGGGGACGGAACCTTGATTCGAGGCGCAACGCCTTCACGGACGTTCCGCCGGGATGGCGAGCGACCCGATGACGCGCTGGTCGAGGCGTCAGACCCGCAGCCCGAGCGTGCGGCGCAGCCCCCGGCTGCCGGCAACCGTCACCGCGACCACACGCGAATGGCGCTCCTGCGCGATCGAGCCCGAGGCTGAGCAGCCCCTTCGCGATCGCGCACGCCGGACGGAGTCGCCGTGTAGAGGTTCGCCATCGCGCTGTTGACCACCACGACGACCCCGGGATGCGCCGCCTCGCAGCTCGCGATGCGTGCGGGGATGTCGGCGTTCACCGCCGCGGCGAGGTCGTCGAAGCTGTGGTCGGCATTTCAGGCGGTCGTCGGTGCAGCTCTTGAGGCCGCGCACGTAGACTCCACGAATCGTGTCCATCGAGCCGTTCGCCGTGAACCGGCGCTGCGAGAAGCTTGACCTTTTGCCGGAGCTCCGGCAAAGGGACGGGTGCCACGTGCGAGCACTCGTCCTAGGTGGGGCCGGCTTTCTGGGACGACACGTCGCAGCCCGACTGCACGCGTCGGGGTGGATGGTTCGTGTGCTCGATCGGTCCTGGCCGAAAGCGGGCGCGACGTTGCCGGCCGGCGTCGACGGGGTCGCAGCCGACGTGCTCGACGACCTCGCGGTAGCCCGCGCCGCGGAGGGCGCGGACGCCGTCTTCCACGCGGCCGGCACGACCGATCTGGCAACGCTGCAGCGCGCGGCTGCGTCGTCGGTCGACGCCATCGTGCGTGCGACTGCGCACGTCTCCCGTCGCCTCGCGCTCGCGGGCGTGCGACGCCTGGTCTGCCTCTCCTCGGGCGGGACGGTGTACGGGCAGCCGCGAGTCGTCCCCATCTCCGAGACCGAGACGACCCGGCCGATCTCTGCACATGGCAGGCTATCGCTGGCGCTGGAGGACGCGATCGCTGCGCAGGTCTCGCGTACCGTGATCCTCCGCGTCGCGAACGCCTACGGTCCGGGGCAACGCACGGACCGCGGGCAAGGCCTGGTCGGAATCGCATGCGAGCGCCTCGCGCGCGGCGACGCGGTCGAGGTATTCGGGTCCGGTGCCGCGGTGCGGGACTACGTCCACGTGTGCGACGTCGCCGATGCCGCCGTGCGTGCGGCCGCCTACGACGGTCGCGAGCACGTGTTCAACGTCGGCACGGGGCACGGCACTTCGGTTCGCGCCTTGCTCGGGATGATCGCCGAGCGGCTCGACGTCCCGCTGCAGACACGCCACGTGCCGGCGCGTCCTTTCGATGTCACGAGCAACGTCCTCGACGTCGCGCGCGCGCGCCACGAGCTCGGCTGGATGCCGCGCGTCTCGATCGAAGCCGGGATCGCGGACCTCGCGGGGCGAGTGCGCGAGCGGGCGCGATGACCGAGATCCACGCCGCCTTCGATCGCTTCGTCGCGGCGCTCCAGAGAGACACCCTCCCCGCCCGGCCCACGGCGCTGCTCGAGGCGCTCGACGGTCTCATGCTCGACCCACCCGCTCGCGCGGCGCCGCGTCCGGGTCGGCTGCGCGTCGCGATCGTGTCCCGCGAGTACCCGCCGGACACCGCGTTCGGCGGCATGGCGACGTTCGCCCGGCACCTGGCCAGGGGGCTCGCCGACGCCGGCCATCAGGTGACGGTCGTCACGGTGGGCGGTCCGCGCTTCGAGCGCGACCCGATCGGGATCGACGTCGTGCGCATCGCGCCGCGCCTGCGCGGCGCACGCGAGTCGGTGGAGGACCTCATGCACCACGGGCGTCTGCCCTACGCGCGGACGGTCTTCTGTCACGGGGCCGCGGTCCTCCGGCAGATCGAGATCCTCGAGCGTGCACAGGGCCGGTTCGACGTGCTGGACCTCGCCGATCACGCAGCCGAGGGTCTGGTGCCCGCGCTGGTGCACGGCGGTGCGACGACGCTGCGCCTCTACTCGCCCTCCTCCGTGCTGGCCGCTATGCGCGCCGGCTTCACGGCCGAGACCGAGGACGCGGCTCTCACGCTGCTCGAGGCGACGCTTCTCCGGAGGTGCGACGTGATCACGGCGCCAAGCCGCGAGCTCGCTGCACGCACGCGCTCGTTCTTCGCGCTCACGCGAGACGTCGCGCTCGTGCCGAACCCCATCGATACGCAGCTCTTCCATCCGATCGCGGCCGGGTCTCGGCCGGCCGCGCCAGGCCGCGCGATGCATGCCTGCTTCGTCGGCCGGCTGGAGGAGCGCAAGGGGATCCGTACGCTGCTCGCCGCGATCCCGCTCGTCGCGTCGGCGAATCCCGCCGTCCGGTTCACCATCGTGGGCCCCGACCTGCTCGGCTTCGGCGCCGGCCACGCGCGCACGCTGCCGAGGGACCGCGTCCTCTTCCGGAGCCGGGTTCCGCTCGAGGAGCTTCCGCGCGTGTATCAGAGCGCCGACCTCGCGGTGGTGCCGTCCAACTACGACAACTCGCCCTACACGTGCGTCGAGCCGATGGCGTGCGGCATCCCGGTCGTCGGCACGGCGGTGGGAGGAATCCCGGAGTACGTAGCCGACGGTGAGACCGGCTGCCTGGTCCCGCCGCGCGACCCGACGGCCCTTGCCGAGGCGATCCTGCGCCTCGCCGCCGACTCTCGGCTGCGGAGCCACATGGGCGAGGCGGCACGCATCCGCGTCGAGCGACTGTACGACCACCGCCGCGTCACTGCCGAGATGGAGCGCCTGTACCGCGCCGCGCTGGCGGCGGATGCCATCGAGGTCTCGGGCGCGATCGACCATCGCTGGTCGCCGCGCCCGACGCTGAGCCGATCGCGCCCCGAGCTCGGGCGGCTCGAGGTCGTCGTCCGCGCGGCCGGATCACCCGCGCCGGCCGTCGAGCGAACGCTCACGTCGCTGCGGGACCAGGGCGTCGAGGCGACGATCCTGTGCGAGGCAGAGGATGTCGCGCACATGCCGCGCGGTCGCCTGCTGGTCATGTCCGGCTCGGAGGGCAGCGTCGTGCGACGCGTGCTCTCGACGGTGCTCGCCGACGCGTTCGTCGTCCTTCGCGCAGGTACGACGCTGCGGCCCTCCTTCGCCGACCGCGCGCTGTGTCTTCTCGCGGCGACCGGCCGGCGATCGGTTGCGGTCGACGGCGTAGCGGTGTTCCTCGCAAGCGCGGCGCTCGGCTTCGCGCTCGCAGACGACTGGACATGGGAGGGGGCCCTGCAACGGCTCGCGTCGGAACATCGAGATGACACCGCACCGCCGCCCCCGCTCGCGCCCTGGGAGCCGCGCTGGCGTGCGGATCCGCCGCCATCGCGTCTGTCGCACGCCGTCGCGCGCGTCCGCGCTGCGCTCTGGTCATCACGGCTGCGGCCGCTCCGGCGCGTCCTCCGGACGACGCTCGCCGTGCTGCCCCATGGCGCAGCTCTAGCGGCGCAGATCTCGGCCCGTCGCGTGTCCGATCTGCTGCCGAGCCCGGACGGTGTACCGCGGCGGCCCCCGCGCCTCACGCTGGTCGGAGTGACGTCGGCCTCCGCGCGCGACCTCGCACGCGACGGTGATCCGGATGCCGCGGAGCTGTGGGTGCTGGGCGAAGTCCTTCCGGCCCCGCTCTGGCCGCACGTGCTGTGCTTTCTCGCCCGCACGCGACCCGTCGGGCTCCTGCGTCTTGCGCGAAACGTCCCGCTCGACGGCCTCCCCGAGGACTATCGCGCGGCGCTGACCTCGGCGGTGGTGGCTGACTCGTGATTCCCCGAATCGTCGCGGGCCGCGGAATGCCCGGAGGAGCGGTCGGCCCCGGTTGCGTGGCGAAGGACGTCTTTGGTAGGGGGCGGCTCCTTCGGGGGTCGCCCCGTCCTCCCAACAGCGCAATGATCCACCCAGCGCGGTGCAGACGGTCTTTCGCCGCCGCCGTCGGCATCTGTACCATCTTCCTTGCCGGTACGATCGCGACGCGCGAGGGGCTCGCCTCGTCCCGCTACCGGACCGGCCCCGCGGGGGTCTCGGAGATGCTGGACCGACCGCCTCCCCCCGGCTGCCTGGATCGACCCCCTGCAGCGGGATCGGCGACCGCGCCGGGCATCGAGAGGGAGATGACGCCTCGGCCGAAGGCCGAGGATTTCGAGCAGCGCGGCTCCGGCAAGCTCGACGGGCGCGTGGCCCTGATCACGGGCGGCGACAGCGGCATCGGCCGCGCGGTCGCGATCGCGTTCGCGCGCGAGGGCGCGGACGTCGCGATCGCCTACCTCGACGAGCACGAGGACGCAGCCGAGACCAAGCGCCTGGTCGAGAAGCACGGCGCGCGCTGTCTGCTGCTCGCGGGCGACGTCGGCGACCCGGAGTTCTGCCGCCGCATCGTCGACGACACCGTGCGCGAGCTCGGCGGTCTCGACGTGCTGGTCAACAACGCGGCCGAGCAGCACCCGCAGGAGTCGATCGACAAGATCAGCCCGGATCAGCTCGAGCGGACGTTCCGTACCAACATCTTCTCGATGTTCTACCTCACGCAGGCCGCGCTGCCGCACCTCGGCGAGGGCAGCGCCATCGTCAATACCACGTCGGTCACCGCGTACCGCGGCAGCCCGACGCTGCTCGACTACGCCGCCACCAAGGGCGCGATCGTCGCGTTCACGCGCTCGCTCGCCGAGAGCCTCGCCGACAGGCAGATCCGCGTGAACGCCGTCGCGCCCGGGCCGGTGTGGACGCCGCTCATCCCGTCGACGTTCCCGCCGGAGAAGGTCGCGACGTTCGGCTCCGACGTGCCGCTGAAGCGTGCGGGCGAGCCCGAGGAGATCGCGCCGAGCTACGTGTTCCTCGCCTCGAAGGACGCCTCGTACATGACGGGCCAGGTGCTGCATCCGAACGGGGGCGAGATCATCAACGGATGACCACGGCTGCACGCGGCCCGTCCTTACGCGCCGCATTGTAGGGTGTGCCGCCCGCGCGCACGGCAGGGCGGCGTGCGGCGGCCGCGCGTGGTGGCACCCCCGTTGCAGCCGATGATCCTCGTTCGTGTGCTGCTGCCACACGAGGGAAGGAGCTGTGCGATGGCTGAACGACACGATGGAGGCTACCGTCAAGAACAAGAGCCCCGGGAGCGGCAGGGGCAGCGAGGCCGCTTCCAGGGCGAGGAGGAAGCTCGCGGCAGCCAGTGGCGAGGCGAAGAGGAGCGCGAGTACGGCTACCGCGGCCAGGGCGGCGAAGGCCGCGACTGGGAGCGCGGCGAGCGTTCCGGCTGGTCGCGGGGGAGCCGCGGCGAGGCGTTCGAGCATTCGCCGCGCGGCTACGGCTCGGAGCGCTACGGCGAGGAACGCTACGGCCAGCAAGGCCGTCCCCGTGAGGGCTACTACGGCGGCGAGTCCTACGGGGCCGAGGGACACGGCTACGGCGGGTACGGCCGCGAGAGCCAGGGCCGCGGCGAGTTCGGCCAGCGCCGCTACGGCGGCGAGCAGTACGGCGGCTGGCAGGGTCGCTCGCGCGGCGGTCCCTCGGCGCGCGAAGGCTTCGGCGGCTACGAGGGCTGGAACGAGCGCGGGCTCGGCGCCTGGCAGCACGGACCGGGCGAGTACGGCGAGCGCAGCTACGGCGGCTACGGCGAGTGGCCGGGTCCCGAGCAGGAGGGCCTCGAGAGCGGACGGCAGGGCTACGGCGGCATGGGTGCCGAGCTCCTCGAAGGCCGCCGCCGCGCCGGAGGGCCGGAGTGGGGTCTCGGGCGGGCCGGGGCCCGCGGTGGCTGGCGCGAGCGTCTACGCCTCGGCTCCGGGATCGAGGGCCGCTTCACCGGCCGCGGGCCGAAGGGCTACCGCCGCGGCGACGACCGCATCCGCGACGACGTCTGCGACGCCCTGATGGCCGACCCCGAGATTGACGCCTCGTCGATGACGGTGATGGTGAGCGAGGGCGAGGTGACGCTCGAGGGATCCGTCGAGGACCGGCAGACGAAGCGCGACGCGGAGGACCTCGTCGAGCAGATCTCGGGCGTCAAGCAGGTACACAACAGGCTACGCGTGCAGCCGGGCGGCGCCGCCGCCGAGGCGGAGCGAGGCGCGCAGGCGGGCGCGTCGGTCGCGAGCACGGCGTCGGCCGGCGCGGCGCAGCAGAAGCGCTCGAGCTGACCGCACGCCGGACGAAGACCCCGGCTGCGCCGAGGCCCGTCGTCTCCCGCGCAGAACGGAGGCGGCGGGTTCTCGCGTGCGCCGGCGGTCGTCCCGGTGCGGGCGCTCAGGCGCTCGCTTCGTGCACGAGCTGCGCGCCGACGCGCTCCTGGCGCCGGACGCGTGCGGTGCCACGGGAACGGCGCCGGTCGGTGCCAGCACCGATGACGTGCCGCGAGCCGTTGATGCGGCGGATCGACAGTCGTGTCGGGCGGCGCTGCAGCAGGTTCGATCCCTCCCACGAGCCCAGCCCGCGACGGAGCTGGCCCGGGTCGAAGCCGAGCGCGGTGCAGAGGTTCTCGAAGGAGTACGGCCAGCTCGTGTCGGCGGACTCGACCCAGGCCTTGGCCTCGCCGAACAGACGGCGGGCTCGGCGCTTGGCCGGGATCTGCGCCTCGGCTGCGTACCGCAGGTACGTTGCGATCCCGTTCTCCATCACCGCGAGCATCAGGCGGATCTCGGGACAGTCCGCGCTCGCGGGCCGGATCCGATCGAGATGCTGGTCCGGCGTGATGATGTCCGGTGCGAAGAACCGCGGTACGTCGTGCGCCGATCCCGGCATCGAGCTCATCGCTGCCTCCCCTTCCAGTCGAAGCCCGGGGGGTGTCGAGCAAGCCTTACGCCACGGGCCGGCGGGGCTCGTCCGGAGCATCCGGTACGAGGCGCAAGCGGCGGATTTTTCGATGCAATGCCGCGACTGCGCGGCACTATCGCCAGCGCGAGAATGCCGTCCGATCCTGTAAGTTGCTCCGCGACCCAGAGCGTCTCCTGGAGGATTTACACGGAAGCTCGTGGAAAAACTGCCCGCGGGATGCGGCGGCTCTCGGCGCCCCGCCCGCTCGCCGCGGCGACGCGCGAGCCGCCCGCTGGCACGCCGCTCGCTGATGCCGGTGCGGCCGCCGGCCGGGATCGGGGCGATGTGGCGCTCACGGTCGCGCCGGAGGGCGCAAGGGGCGCTGCAGGGGGAATGACCGTGTCGAGAGCAGTCTTCTGTCTGGTCGACAGCGACGCACAGGCCGAGGCGATCGTCGCCGAGCTGCGCATGGCGGGGTTCTCGAACGCCGACATCTCCGTCCTCTTCCCCGACCAGACGGGGACACGCGACTTCGCACACGAGATGAGCACCAAGGCACCGGAAGGGACCGCGGCGGGCGTCGGTACCGGCGGGCTGATCGGCGGCGCGCTCGGCTGGCTCGCCGGCATCGGGGCGCTCGCGATCCCGGGCCTCGGCGCGTTCATTGCCGCCGGGCCGGTCATGGCCGCGCTCAGCGGGGCCGCCGTCGGCGCAACGGTCGGCGGGCTGACGGGGGCGCTCGTCGGCCTCGGCATCCCGGAGTTCGAGGCCAAGCGCTTCGCAGGCAAGGTCGCCGGCGGCAACTACCTCATCTCGGTGCACACCGAGGCGAGCAACGAGCGGAAGATCGCGCGCGAGGTGTTCGAGCGCCTCGGCGCGCGGGACATCACGTCGGCCGGCGAGGCGCCGCCCCAGACGATGGCGCGCGGGGCCTGATCGCGTCCGCACCGCCCGTACGGCATGGCGCCGCGCCGCGTGCGGCTCGACGTCGCGCGGCCGAGCGTCCGACGAGGCGCTCCTTTGGATCGGTCCCTCGGGGGAGGGGTTTCGACCGATGAGCGAGATCATCCAGGTTCACGATCAGTTCTACATCCTGGTCACGGCGGCGCTCGATCCGGACCGGACGCGCGTCCTCAAGCACGGCGATACCTTCCTGATCGTCGATCGTCAGGGCGACGTGCGCCCGATCGGCCTCGGGACCGACGGGCTGTTCCACGAGGGCACGCGGTTCCTCTCCCGCATGGAGCTCGACGTCCAGTCGCTACGCTTCCTGCTCCTGAGCTCGACGGTGCAGGACGACAATGCGGTGTTCGTCGCGAACCTCACCAACCCGGATCTCGCACTGTCCGACGCGAGCCCGGTGCAGCGCGACACGGTGCACGTCCTGCGCTCGCTGCTGCTGTGGAACGGCACGCTGTACCAGGAGCTTCGCCTGCGCAGCTACCAGCCGGAGCCCGTGTCGCTGCGGCTCGGCGTCACGTTCGGCTCGGACTTCGCCGACATGTTCGAGGTCCGGGGGACGCGCCGGGCCGCGCGCGGCCGCCACGATCCCGGGACGGTCCAGGACGGCGAGATCGTGCTGCGCTACCACGGGCTCGACCGCGTGGTGCGTCGCACACGCATCGTGCTCGATCCCCCCGCCACGATCACGCAGCCCGGCCGGGCGGAGTACGCGCTCACGCTCGAGGCGCACGAGGACAAGACGCTGCACTTCGCGATCTCCTGCGAGATCGAGCCGGAGCGGCGCACGTTCCTTCCCTTCGGCGACGCCCGCCGCGCGGCCCGCGCGGCGATCGCGCGCAACGCGACGCGCGGCTGCTCGGTGCGCACGTCGAACGACGAGTTCAACCAGTGGCTCGACCGCTCGGTGGCCGACCTCGCGATGATGACCTCGCAGATGCCGACCGGGGTGTATCCCTATGCCGGCGTCCCGTGGTTCTGCTGCCCGTTCGGCCGCGACGGGATCATCACCGCGCTCGAGGTGCTGTGGTGCGATCCCGAGCTCGCGCGAGGCGTCCTGGCCTTCCTCGCCGCCACGCAGGCGACCGAAGCGTCCGACGTCCGCGACGCCGAGCCCGGCAAGATCCTGCACGAGTCGCGCTCGGGCGAGATGGCCGCGCTCGGCGAGATCCCGTTCGGCCGCTACTACGGCTCCGCCGACTCGACCCCGCTGTTCGTCTTCCTCGCCAGCGAGTACTGGCGGCGCACCGGCGACCGCCTGACGATCGAGACGCTGTGGCCGAACCTGCAGCGGGCGCTCGAGTGGATCGACCGCTACGGCGACCTGGACGGCGACGGCTTCGTCGAGTACGCGGCGCACCTGCCGACCGGGCTGCGCCAGCAGGGCTGGAAGGACTCGGACGACTCCGTCATGCACGCGGACGGCACGCTCGCGGCCGGGCCGATCGCGCTGTGCGAGATCCAGGCGTACGTCTACGCGGCGAAGCTCGGCGCCGCGATCCTCGCCCAGATGCTCGGCGACGACGCGACCGCGGCGCGGCTCCGCCGCGAGGCGTCGCGGCTGCGCGAGCGGTTCGAGGAGGCGTTCTGGGACGAGGACCTCGGCAGCTACGTCCTCGCGCTCGACGGCGCCAAGGAGCCGTGCCGCGTGCGCAGCTCCAACGCCGGGCACTGCCTCTACGCCGGCATCGCGGCGCCGGACCGCGCGCGCCGCGTCGCCCGGCGCTTGACGGACCCCGACTCCTTCTCCGGCTGGGGCATCCGCACGCTGGCCGGCAGCGAGCGGCGGTACAACCCGATGTCGTACCACAACGGCTCGGTGTGGCCGCACGACAACGCGCTGCTCGCCGCCGGGATGGCGCGCTACCAGCAGCGCCACCAGGCGACGGCGATCCTCGCAGGCCTGTACGACGCGAGCCGCTTTTTCGCTTTACGACGGCTGCCCGAGCTGTTCTGCGGCTTCCCGCGCCGGCCCGGCGAGGGGCCCACGCTCTACCCGGTCGCCTGCGCCCCGCAGACCTGGGCGGCCGGCGCCCCCTTCATGGCGCTGGCCGCGGCGCTCGGCATCTCGATCGACGGGCCGGGACGCCGCGTGGTGTTCGGCCACTCGATGTTGCCGCCGTTCCTCCCGCACGTCGAGGTGCGCAACCTGCGCGTCGGAGAGGGAACGATCGACGTCGCCTTCCACCGGCATGGCGACGACGTGGGGGTGAACGTGCTGCGTCGCGAGGGCGACATCGAGGTCGTCGCCGTCAAGTGACGGGGCGGTCGCCGTGCGGCCGCCCCGCCTCGTCGCTAGACTAGCGGCGCGGCTGCTTCGCCGCCGCCTTGCCCGCCCGCTCGGCGCGCCGCAGCGACGCGCCCTCGGGCCCCTCGAGCGCGCGCGCGG
>JBFMAS010000126.1:0-4272 GCA_040755575.1 Thermodesulfobacteriota bacterium | reverse complement strand
CCGGCCGCGCTGCGCGAGCGCGACGTTTCCGCGCGCGAGCTGCTCGGCAGCACGCCCGAGCGCATGCTGCGCGAGATGGCCGACGTGCTGCTCGTGATGAGCACGGAGAAGGTCCTCGTGCTGGTGCTCGAGGACCTGCACTGGAGCGACTACGCGACGCTCGATCTCGTCGCGATGCTCGCGCGCAGCCCCGACCCGGCGCGGCTGCTGGTGCTCGGCAGCTACCGTCCGGTCGACGCCTCGGCGCGCGAGCACCCGCTGCGGGGCGTGGTGCGCGAGCTGCGCGCCCGCGCGGCGTGCGAGGAGATCGCGCTCGGGTACCTCACCGCGCGCGACGTCGCGGCGTACCTCGACGCGCGCTTCCCGGGGCACTCGCTCCCGGCGCAGCTCGCGACCGTCGTCCACCGCCGCAGCGACGGCAACGCGCTCTTCCTGGTGCGCCTCGTCGACGAGCTGCTCGCGACGTCGGCCGTCGTCGACGACGGCGATGGCTGGCGGCTCGCGCGTCCGCTCGGCGACGTCGCGCGCATCGTGCCCCCGACGATCGGCGGGCTCATCGAGCAGCAGGTGCAGCGGCTCGACGCGCACGGGCAGCTCGTGCTCGAGACGGCGAGCCTCGTCGGCCGCGACTTCGCCGCGGCGATGGTCGCCGACGCGCTCGAGGTGCCGACCTCGACGGTCGAGGGGCCGTGCGACGAGCTCGCGCGGCAAGGCTCGCTGCTCGCGCCGGCGCCGGTGGGCGCGCTGCCCGACGGCACGCCGCTGCCGCGCTACCGCTTCACGCATGCGCTCTATCCCGAGGTGCTCGCGCGTCGCGTGCCGGACTCTCGCCGCCTGCGGACGCACGCGCGCCTGGCAGGATGGCTCGAGCGGACCCATGCGGCGGACCTCGACGCCGTCGCGGCCGAGTGCGCGCACCACCACGAGCAAGCCCACGAGTGGCGGGAGGCGATCGCGAGCCTGCGCCGCGCCGCGGCCGAGGAGGCGCGGCGCTGCGCGAGCCAGGAGGCGATCGCGCGCCTGCGCCACGCGTGCGAGCTGGCGAGCCGGCTCGTGCGCGCGCGGGCGGATCGCGTCTGGCCGGAGCTGCTGTACGAGCTCGGTCTCACGTACCGCTCGTCCGGCGATCGCGCCGCCGCCGCGGACTCGTTCCGCCGGCTCGTGGCCTGGGGCGTCGAGCACGACGACGCCGCGTGGCAGGCGCGTGCCCTGCTGCGGCTCGCGAGCGTGCTGTCGTGGGACGACCCCGGGCGCGAGCCAGGCGGCGAGCCGGGCGTCCGTCGCGCTCGTGCCGCAGGTCGACGACCCGGTGCTGCGGCTCCAGCTCGAAGCGGACGCGGCGTTCTGGCGGCTGCACGACCAGGGATGGCGCGGCGAGGACGCCGACCTCGTCAAGAAGAGAGTCGAGACGATCCGCGCGTCGTCCGACCGCCGCTGGCTCAGCCACGCGCTGCTGCCCCTGGCGTCCTTCCAGGGCACGCGCGGGCAGCTCGTCGCGGCGGCGCGGACGGCGAGCGAGGGCATCGAGGCCGCGCTCGTCGCCGGCGACGCTCACGAGTGCCTGGCGTGCCAGTGCGTGCTCGCGGGCGCGCTGCGTCGCCAGGGGCTCTGGGCGGACGCGATGCGCGTGCTCGACGACGGCTCGGAGCTCGCCGTACGCAACGGCCACGGCCTGTGGGCGCTCGCGCTCCGCATGCTGCGCGCGATGCTGCACCTCGACGCGCTCGACTTCGCCGGCGCCGAGCAGATCGCGCGCGAGGCGTACGACGACGCGCCGATCGACTACCTGCGCGTGGATGCGGCGTCGGTGCTCGGCCTCGCGCTGCTCGGATCGGGAAGCATCGAGGAGGCGAGCGCGGTGCTGAGCGCACCGTGCGGCGGATTCGGCGACGACTTCACGATGCGCGGCATGGGACGGCCGTGGCGTCTCGAGGGCCTCGCGTCGCTCGCGCTGGCGCGCGGCGAGGTCGCCGAGGCGCGCTCGCACGCCGAGGCGCTCGCGGAGCGCGCGCACGCGCTCGGCGATCCGATCTCGCGTGCGCTCGCGACGCGGCTGCTCGGCGAGGTCGCACTGCGCGAGGCGCGCTTTGCCGACGCCCTGCGCCACGCCGACGAGGGCCTGCGGATGCTGCTCGTCACGCGCTGCCCGACCGCCGAGTGGCCGCTGCACGCGCTCGCCGCGCGCGCGTACGCGGCATCGGGCGCGCTCGCCGATGCCGAGGCGTCGCGGCGGTGCGCAGCGAGCCTGGTCGCGAGGATCGCCGCGTCGCTGCGGGAGGAGGACGCGCTGCGGCGCTCGCTCGCCGTGCTTGCATTGTGACTGCATTGCTGGCATTCGGCAAGCATGGGTGTCCAGATCACCATCAGGGACGTCCCGGAGAACGTGCGCGACGAGCTCGCGGTGCGCGCCGCCCGTGAGCGAAAGTCGATGCAGGAATACCTCAAGGAGCAGCTCGAGCGCCTGGCCGCCCGCCCCTCGCTCGACACGTGGCTCGAGCGCGTTCGGCAGCGGAAGCACGCTGCCCCATCGCGGGTGCCGAGCAAGGAGATCCTGAAGCACCGGGACGCCGACCGGCGGTGAGCGTCGTCGTCGACGCCTCCGTCCTCGTGGCAGCCATGTCCGATGCCGGCGAGGAGGGGACGTGGGCCGAGGACGTGCTTGCCCGGAGCCGTGCCGTGTTCGCGCCGCATCTCGCGCTCGTGGAAGCGACCAACATCCTGCGCCGACTCGAGGCGTCGGGGCTGATCACGTCCGCGGCGGGCGCGGCGGCGCTCGCGGATCTTCTCGACCTCGACCTCGTGCTGGCTCCGTTCGACCCGTTCGCCGAACGGGTGTGGGAGCTGCGGCGAAACCTCACCAGCTACGACGCGTGGTACGTCGCGGTCGCGGAAGCGCTGGGCCTGCCGCTCGCAACCCTCGATCGCCGCCTGGCTCGCGCGCCCGGTCCCTCGTGTCGATTCCTCACGCCCCGCTCGAGAGCTGGGTAGCCCGATGAACGTCGGACTGCAGGCGATCGGCATCGGCGCGGGAGCGCGGCCCGACGTGCTCGCCGCCGTCGCGCGCGCGGCCGAGGCCGCCGGCTTCGCGGCGCTC
Source organism: Thermodesulfobacteriota bacterium (assembly GCA_040755575.1). Taxonomy (GTDB): domain Bacteria; phylum Desulfobacterota; class Binatia; order UBA12015; family UBA12015; genus DATCMB01. The sequence continues at coordinate 1,178 of JBFMAS010000126.1, read as the reverse complement.
TGGGCGGGCGAGCACACCGTGCTGTCCGGCGGTCGCTTCGCGCTCGGCGTCGACGAGCTGGTGTTGGTCGCGGGGCCGCCACGGCGTGCGGAGGACGTCGCCGGGTGGGTCGCGGAGCTCGTCGCGCGCTTCCCGCCGCGCGGCTGAGGAGTACGCATGCAGACGACCGACGACGACCCGATCCACGCGTGCGAGGAGGAGCTGCGGCGGGCGCAGCTCGCGGGCGACGTCGCGGCGCTCGAGCGCCTGCTCGACGATGCGCTGGTGTTCACCGCGCTCGACGGCAGCCTCGTCGGCAAGGCGGACGACCTGGCGCTCCACCGCTCCGGGCGGCTCGAGGTCCTGCGGATGGACCCCGGCGAGCGCCACGTCCTCCGCTTCGGCACGATCGCGGTCGTCAGCGTGCGCATGGAGGCGACGGCGAAGGTGGACGGCGCGCTGGTCAGCGGGCCGCTGCGGTACACGCGGGTGTGGCGCGAGACCCCGCACGGCTGGCGCGTCGTCGCGGGTCACATGAGCGCCGTGCAGGGGTGAGAGGGCGCTTCCATGGACGATCACGTCAAGACCGAGTTCGTCAAGCTCGAGCACGTGCTTCATCGATGAGCCGATCGAGCATCCTCCAGTGGAGCTTCGGAGCCCACTTCGCGAGTCTTCCCGGATGACCGCCCGCTCCAGCGACGTACGCATCGTGGTCGCGCCGGCGCGATTCTCCGACTGGCCGGCGCTGCTCGCGCTTCTCCGCTCGTCCTACGCGTACATGGAATCGCGCATCGATCCGCCTTCGTCGCTGCTTCAGATGGACGTCGGGCAGCTCGAGCAGAAGGCTCGTGAGGAGGTGCTGATCCTTGCGCTCGCGGATCGACGCCTCGTCGGCTGCGCCTTCGCATGCCTGCGCGACGACTCGATCTACGTGGGCAAGCTCGCGGTCGACGCGGCGTACAGGGGCCGAGGCGTGGCTCGCGGCATCATGCAGGCGGTCGAGACGATCGCCCGAGCGCATGCGCGCGCGTTCATCGAGCTCGAGACCCGCATCGAGCTGGTCGAGAACCACGAGACGTTCGCGGCGCTCGGCTTCCGCAAGGTCGGCGAATCCTCCCACCCCGGCTTCGATCGCCCGACGAGCATCAGGATGCGCAAGCCGGTGCCCGCCTGAGCCGCTGCTTGCGGCCACATCAGGT
>JBFMAS010000125.1:0-16241 GCA_040755575.1 Thermodesulfobacteriota bacterium | reverse complement strand
GGCCTGATCGACGGCGACGTCGTCGAGCTCTCGAACCTGCCGCGCCAGCCGCTGTACGGCACCGGCGACGTCGGCAGCCGCAAGGTCGAGGCGGCGGCACGCCGCCTGCGCGCGCATCACCCCGAGATCGACGTCACCGTGCACGACGAGCGCGTCGACGAGGCGTCGGCCGCTCGCCTGCTGGCCGGCTACCAGGTGATCGTCGACGGCACCGACAGCCTCGCAAGCAAGGCGCTGCTCAACGCGGCGGCGCTCGCGCTCGGGACGCCGCTCGTGCACGCGGGCGCTCTCGGCCTCGAGGGCCAGCTCATGACCATCCTGCCCGGGCGCAGCACGTGCCTGCGCTGCCTGTTCCCCGAGCTGCCGCCGGACGACGACATGCCGTCCTGCCAGCAGGCGGGGATCCTGGGACCGGTGGTCGGCGCGATCGGTCTGATGGCGGCCGGCGAGGCGGCCCGCATCGTGGCCGGCCGGCGACCCACGCTGGTCGATCGCCTCGCGATCCTCGACGGCGCCCGGCTGCGCTGGCGCACGGTCGAGCTGCGCCCGAACCCGCTGTGCCCCGCATGCGACGCGGGTCGCACCGCGGCGCCGGGCGCCGGCGGAGCCTGACGCGCCCTTGCGTAGCGGTACCCCGGACGCCAATATCCGCAGCAACCGAAGGGAGGTTCCAGAAGATGCCTGTGACCGTCAAAGTGCCGACACCGCTGCGCAAGTTCACCGCGGGCTCCGAATCGGTGAGCGGTAGCGGCGCGACCGTGGGCGCGCTCGTCGAGGACCTCGAGCGGCGCTACCCCGGGATCCGCGAGCGCATCTGCGACGACCAGGGCCGCGTTCGTCGGTTCGTCAACCTGTACGTCAACGGCGACGACATCCGCTTTCTCCAGCAGCTCGACACCAAGGTGAAGGAAGGCGACGAGATCTCGATCGTACCGGCCATTGCGGGAGGCCGGGTCTGAGCGATGCGGCGCGAGCGCTCGCGCCCGGCGCCCGGCAGCCGCTCCGCGCAGAGGACGTCGCCCAGCTCATCGGCAAGACGCCGCTCCTGCGCTTGACGCGGGTCGCGGCCGACGTCCCACCCGGCGTCACGATCTGGGCGAAGCTCGAGGGTTTCAATCCGGGCGGCTCGGTCAAGGACCGGCCGGCGCTGCGCATGCTCCAGGAAGGGCTGCGCCGCGGCGAGCTGCGGTCCGGCAAGACCATCATCGATTCGACCTCGGGCAACACCGGCATCGCGCTGGCGATGCTGGGCGCCGCGCTCGGCTACCCCGTCGAGCTCGTCCTGCCGGCGAACGCGAGCGTCGAGCGCCGGCGCATCATGGAGGCCTACGGCGCGAGGATCACGCTGAGCGACCCGCTCGAGGGCTCGGACGGCGCGATCCGCCTCTGCCGCAAGCTGATCGCCGACGACCCCGAGCGCTACTTCAAGCCGGATCAGTACAACAACGAGGCGAACCCCCTCGCCCACTACGAGACCACGGGCCCCGAGATCTGGCAGCAGACGCAGGGCCGGATCACGCACTTTCTCGCGACGATCGGCACCAGCGGCACCGTGATGGGCACCGGGCGCTACCTGAAGGAGCGCAATCCCGCGGTGCAGGTGATCGAGGTCGAGCCGGACGACGCCTTCCACGGCCTCGAGGGGCTCAAGCACATGGCGAGCTCGATCGTGCCGGGCATCTACCACCGCGAGAGGCTCGACACGAAGATCCCGGCACCGACGGACGAAGCGTACGACATGGTCTATCGCATCGGGCGCGAGGAAGGCGTCCTCGTCGGACAGTCCTCCGGCGCCGCGTGCTGGGCTGCGCTGAAGCTCGCGCGCACGCTCGAGCACGGTGAGATCGTCACCATCTTTCCCGACTTCGGCGACAAGTATCTGAGCACGAACCTGTGGCAGGGTTGGCGGGACCGCGCGCCGCGCATCGAGGAGCTGCGCGACAAGGGCGCGCGCGATCCCGACGTGCGCCCGGCACCGGGGCAGTGAGCCTGCGCGACGAGCAGGTCGAGCTCTACAGCCGACAGATCATCCTGCGCGAGCTCGGCGGCGTCGGGCAGCGCCGCCTGCTCGCGGGACGCGTGCTCGCGATCGGCGGCGGCGCGGCATGCGAGGCGGCCCTGAGCTACCTCGCCGGCGCGGGCATCGGGGCGCTCGACCGGGTCGCGCGCGAGGCGCCGCGTACCGACGGCTCCGGCGGCGCGCGGCTGCCGCTCGCGCCGCTCGCGACGCGCAGCCCCGACGCGCGCGTGCGCCTGCTCGGCAGCAGCGGTGGGGCTGCGGCTCCGGCGTCGCTCGACGGCTACGACGTGGTCCTCTCGTTCGACGGCCGCGCGGGCGGCGAGCCGTACGTCCTGCCGCCCGGCACGCCGCGGCTCGGCAGCGTCGCCGTGCGGATGCAGGACGACGGCGCGCCCGAGGTGGTGCTGCTGCCGCGCGGCGGCGGCTGCCTCGCCTGCCTTGCGGGCGAGGTCACCCGGCAGGACGCGCCGGCGCGCGCCGCCGCCGTCGCCGAGATCGCGCTCTCCGGCACGCTCGCCGCGCTCGCGTGCTGCCGCTGGCTCGCCGGCATCGGCACGAGCGCGGAGCACGGACCGCGCGCCCTGCGTCTCGCCGCGGACGGCGCGACGTGGAGCGAGCACGTGCCCGAGCGGCGCACATCGTGCCCGCGTGGTTGCCCGCCGCAGGCCGAGCCGGTATGAGCGGGAGTTCCGCGGTCGGCTCACCGCGTCCCGGCCGGGCGCCGGTCGCGGCGCAGCGAACCATCCACTCACGTCAGAGGGTCTTCGTCGATGGCTGATCTCATCCCGCCCCACGGCGGGCTCACCGAGCCCGTCTCCTGCATGGTCGCGCCCGAGCGCGTCGAGGCGTTCCGCGCCGAGGCGGCGAAGCTGCGCCGCGTGCGCGTGTCCGACGCCGACCTGTCGACGGTCTACCGCTTCGGCGACGGCGTGCTGAGCCCGCTCACGGGGCCGATGGGCGAAGCCGAGTACCACCAGGTGCTCGACCACGCCTACGTCGAGCGCAACGGCAAGCGCTACGCCTGGACGATCCCCCTCGCCTTCCCCGTCGACGCCTCGCTCGCCGCGCAGCTCGAGCGCGGCCAGAGGGTGGCGCTCGAGAGCTCCCGCGGCGACGTCGTCGCGGTGCTCGAGATCGGCGACGTCTTCGCGTGGGACAAGCAAAAGTACATCGAGCGGGTCTACGGCACGTCGCGCACGGATCACCCCGGCGCCGACATGGTGCTCAAGGGCGACGCCGCCGCGACGCACCTGATCGGCGGCCGCATCGAGGTCCTGCCGCAGCCGAAGCACCCGGTGCTCGGCAAGTACGTCCTGCCGCCCCGCGAGGTGCGGAAGCTCCTCGCGTCGAAGGGCTGGGAGCGCGTGGTCGCCTTCCAGACGCGCAACCCGCTGCACCGCGCCCACGAGTACGCGCTGGTCTACGGCCTCGAGACGCTCATCCGCGCCGGCTGCAACGCCGGAGCGTGCCTCAACCCGCTGATCGGCGAGACCAAGGGCGACGACGTCAAGGCGGAGGTGCGGATGGCGACCTACGAGGCGCTCATCACGCAGCGCGGCCTCGGGGACGGCGACAGCGATCCCGCGCTGTGGGGGCCGCGTGGCGAGTCCGTGCCCGACCGCGTCATCCTGCTCGGCCTCGACATCAAGATGTTCTACGGCGGACCGAAGGAGGCCGTGATGCACGCCATCTACCGGCAGAACTTCGGCTTCACCGACATCATCATCGGGCGCAAGCACGCCGACGCGCCGTACCACGACGGCAGCGCGATCTGGGGCGACTTCGATGCGCAGGAGATCTTCTCGAACCTCGCGGGCGACCTGAAGATCAGGCCGCTCAAGGTCGGCTTCGCCGCGTACTACGAGTCGATCGGGCGCGTCGACCTGACGGAGAACCACCCGGAGGAGAAGCCGGTGTCGATCTCGGGCAAGGACGTGCGCAAGAGCCTGCTCGAGGGGCGACAGGTCGATCCGCGCATCATGCGCGAGAGCACCTCGCGGATCCTCGCGGAGGCGATGAAGCAGTAGGACGCTGCAGGTGTGGTCGAGCTCAGCTCGCCGCGACCGCGCCGAGCTCCAGCGTCACGCCGAAGAAGCGCGACAGCAGCAGGCCGAGCGCGAGCAGGGCGGCGACCATGCTGAGCAGCGACGACACCGCGACCCCGGCGAGCACGATGCTCAGCAGCACGCCGGCCAGGCCGAGCAGCGGCGCCATCACCTCCGGTCGGTTGAACGGTGCGACCGGATAGCTGACGCGCAGCAGGCGCTCGAGGGAGTCGCGCGAGAAGACGCCCTCGGGCGCGACGGTGTCACCGAAGGAGTTCCACGCGTCGCGCACGCCGTCGATCAACGCCTGCCACCAAAGCTCGGGAAGCATCACTCGATCGCTCCTGCCGCCTGCGTGCTACCAGCCGTGGGCGGGGCTTGCACCTCGAGCGCCGGGGGAACGATGCTCGCTTCCGGCATCCGCCTGGCGCCGATCCAGATGATGAGCACGCCGTTCTCGTAGCGCGGCCCGCCGACCATGATCAGGCCGCGCTTGCCGAGCGTCAGGTCGGTGTTCATCAGGACGTGGCTGTCCTTCATGAGCGCCAGGTTCAGCGACACGCGACCGCCGCGCGCCTGCTTCGGCATCACGCGCAGCCGCCGTCCGCCCGGGATCTCGAAGCTCGCCGGCTTGCCGCAGCTCACGTCGCTCTGCTCCTGCTTGACGAGCTGGTACGAGCTGTAGCGGAACAGCCGCTCGAGCTGCGTACGCATGCCGGCGAGCTGCGCGTCGAAGTGCGTGCGCGAGTTCGTCGCGAGCACGGTACCGACCTCGAGCGAGACGCGCTCCTGCGCGGTCGCCTCGACAGCGAGCGTGCCGAGCAGTGCCGCGACCGTCAGCGCGCCCGCGACGCCGCCGTGCGGTGCCCGCCGCAGCGACGCGCAGCGGGCCCTGCGGGCGGCGCGGGCGGAGGTCGTCCTGGGGGCAGGCATGGCACGAGAGCTCGACCGGGGCATGGCGGTCATCGGGACGATCGGCTCATCTCGACCCTGCGGCCGTCAGCTCCTCGTCCTCGACCCAGATCACCGTGGTGTCGCTCGTCGGCTCGCTCCACATCGCCACGGAGCTGCGCGGGAAGTTGACCGACTCGACCTGCACCTGCTTGCTCGACGAGCGCACGCCGCGCACGTCGCCGGTGCTCGCCAGCGCGAACGGCGGCGCGCTCGCCGGCCCCAGCGGCTCCGGCTGCGCCGGCGCGCTCGCGCGCGCCACCTCGGCCGCGGGCGCACCCGTCGTGGCGAGCCGGGTCGCGTCCTGCTCTCCGTCGCGCGCACCCGGCAGAAGGGCGATGGCGAGCAGCACCGATGCCGCGAGCGCCGTGCCGCCGGCGAGCGACCAGCGCCACACGCGCCCGGCGTGCGTCTCCCCGGCGCTCCAGCCGGCGGGGTCGAGCGACGGGTCGTCGCCGCGGTCCGCCGCGGAGTCGTCGCGCCGGCCGAGCACGAGGCCGCGGACGCGGGCCGTGGTGGCGGCCAGGCGGAAGCCCTGCGCGGTCCAGCGCGCGTGCGGGGCGGCATCGAGCGCCGGCTCGACGGCGTCCCAGATGCGGCTCAGGTCGACGTCCTCGATCTCCCGCTCGATCGTCGCGGCGAGCAGCGACTGCAGCCGCTCCCGACCGTTGAGCTCGGCCTCGCAACGCTTACAGCGGGTGATGTGCATGGCCGCGTCGCGCATCGAGCGGCCGTCGAGCTCGCCGTCGAAGAAGGTATCGATCAGCCTCTCCGCCTCGCGACAATTCACACGAACTCCTTGAGGCGGGCCTGCAGCTTCTTGCGGGCGTAGTGCAGCCGGCTCATGACCGTCCCCTTCGAGCACTGCATCACCCGGCTGATCTCCTCGTACGACAAACCTTCCAACTCTCGCAGTAATATCACGGCTTTGTGATCTGGGGTCAACTCGTCGATCGCCTTACGTACGCGCTCGCGCAGCTCCGCGTCCTTGGTCGCCTCGAAAGGATCGCCGCGCGGGTCCTGATCGCGGATGCGCTCAAGGATGTCCTCCGGCGGCGACTCGCTGTTGTTGTTGTTGCGCGTCGACTCCGCGAGCGGACGGCGCCACTCGCGTCGCTGGTGATCGATCGCGAGGTTGACCGCGATCCGGTAGATCCAGGTGTAGAAGCTCGCGTCTCCCTTGAAGCGGCCGATCGAGCGGAAAGCCTTGATGAAGGTCTCCTGCGTGACCTCGAGGGCCGCCTCCCGGTCGTGGAGCATGCCCATGACCACCGCCAGCACGCGTCGCTGGTAGCGCTCGACGAGCTCGCGAAACGCTTCCTTGTCGCCGCTGCCGGCAAGGCGGACGAGGTCCCACTCCGTACGCTCCACCGACACTAGACGGACCTTCCCGCGGCGAAATTCACTGCAGCGCGGCCCAGTTCGGGCCCGTCTTGAGCTCCACCAGCAGCGGCACGGCGAGCTCCACCACGGACTCCATGCAGCGTCTCACCAGGCGGCCCGCCGCCTCGACCTCCCCCTGCGGAACCTCGAACAGCAGCTCGTCGTGCACCTGCAGCAGCATGCGCGCGCCGCTGCCCGTCGCCTCGACCTCGCGCTCGACGGCGAGCATCGCGAGCTTGATCACGTCCGCGGCGGTGCCCTGGATCGGGCTGTTCCACGCCATGCGCTCCGCCGCCTGGCGGATGTTGGGCTCGCGCGAGTTCAGGTCGGGGAGGTAGCGCCGCCGCCCGATCAGCGTCGCGACGAAGCCGTCGCGGCGCCCGTCCGCGACGACGCGATCGGCGAACTCGCGCACGCGGGCGTAGCGCTCGAAGTAGCGCCGGATGTAGTCGTCGGCCTCGACCAGCGTGATCCCGAGCTCGCGCGACAGGCGCTGCGGCCCCATGCCGTAGATGATGCCGAAGTTGATCACCTTCGCCTGGCGACGCATCTCCGGCGTCACCGCGTCGGGCGCGACGCCGAACACCTCGGCGGCGGTGCGCCGGTGCACGTCCTGGCCCTTGCGGAAGGCGTCGAGCAGCACCGGGTCCTGCGTCAGGTGCGCGAGCACGCGCAGCTCGATCTGCGAGTAGTCGGCGGACAGGAGCAGCATGCCGGGCGCGGCCACGAACGCGGCCCGGATGCGCCTGCCCTCGGCGCTGCGCACGGGGATGTTCTGCAGGTTGGGCTCGCTCGAGGAAAGCCGTCCGGTCGCGGCGACCGTCTGGTTGAACGACGTGCGCAGGCGCCCGGTCGCCGGATCGATCAGCACGCCGAGCCCGGCGACGTAGGTCGAGACGAGCTTGCTGAGGGCGCGGTGCTCGACGATCTTCGCCGCGATCGGGTGCGCCTCCGCGAGCTTGCCCAGCACGTCGGCGTCGACCGACAGACCCGTCTTGCCGCGCCTGACCCCCTTCGTCGGCAGGTTGAGGCGGCCGAACAGCACCTCGCGGAGCTGCGCGGGCGAGCCCAGGTTGAACGGGCCGCCGGCCGCCGCGAAGATCTCGGCCTCGAGCGCGTCGGCCGTCGCGCGGAAGTCCCGGCCCGCCTGCTCGAGCGCCTCGCGGTCGACGGCGATGCCGCGGGCCTCCATCACCGCCAGCACGCGCGCGAGCGGCAGCTCGACGTCGCGGTAGAGGCGCGCGAGCCCGCTCGCGTCGAGCTCCGCGAGCAGCATCGGCCCGAGCTCGAGCATCGCGCTCGTCAGCTCGGCGGTGCGCGCCGACGGATCGCCCTCGCCCGCCTTCGGCAGCGTCCGGTTCAGCCGGTCGTTCGCCAGCGCCTCGATCGAGTGCGCGCGGCGCGACGGGTCGAGCACGTAGGACGCGAGCGGCACGTCGCACACGTCCGCCTCGGCGGCCGCGCCGTCCATCCGCTGGTCGAGCCCGAGCAGGTGCAGAAGCGCCTTCAGGTCGTCGACGACGAGGGTGCAGCCGCTTCTCCGGCGCGCGAGCAGATCGCCCACGCCGGACGGGATCGCGTCCGCCACGAGGACGCGCTCGTCCTCGGCGCTCGCGATCGCGACCAGCCGCTGCGGCGGCCCGAGGCGCAGCTCTCCCTGCGCCGACGCCGAGGCGACGTCCGTGATCGCTACCGCGACGCAGCCGGGCGCCGCCAGCATGCGCTCGACGTCCGCGGGCGCCGCCTGCTCCACGCGGCGGGACACGCGCGGCGGCGCCGCCTCGCCGATGAACCCCTTCAGGAGGTTCGTGAACTCGAGCTCGACGGCGAGCCGCTTGAGCTCCGGCGTGTCGGGCTCGCCGCGCGCCAGCGCCGCTACGTCGAGCTCGATCGGCAGGTCGCTGCGGATGGTCGCCAGGAACCGGCTCCGTCGCGCGTCCTCGGCGCCCTCCTCGAGGATCGTGCGCACGCGTTTCGCCCCGCGCAGCCCGAGCGTCTCGATCTCGTCGAGACGGCGGTACATCTCCTCGACGGACCCGTAGTGCGAGATCAGGCGGCTCGCCGTCTTCTCGCCGATGCCCTTGACGCCCGGGATGTTGTCGATGCTGTCGCCCATCAGGGCCATCACCTCGACCACCTGCGACGGCTCGACCCCGAAGCGTCCGCGGACCTCCTCGACGCCGAAGGTGCGGTCGTGCATCGTGTCGACCAGCGTCACGTGCGGGCCGACGAGCTGCATCATGTCCTTGTCGCTGGTGACGATGCGCACCTCGACGCCGAGCGCGACCGCGCGGCCGGTGAGGGTACCGATCACGTCGTCGGCCTCGACGCCCGGGATCTCGATCAGGCGGATGCCGAGCGCCTCGACGACGCGCCGGATGTACGGGAGCTGCGGCGCGAGCTCGGACGGCATGCCGGGCCGCGTCGCCTTGTAGTCGGCGAACGCCTCGCTGCGGAACGTCTTGCCGGGCGCGTCGAACACGACCGCGATGTGGCTCGCCTTCTCCTCGCGCAGCAGCTTCGCGAGCATGCTGGTGAAGCCGTACGCGGCACCGGTCGGCAGCCCGCGGCGCGTCGCCAGCGTGGGCAGGGCGTGGAAGGCCCGGAAGACGATCCCGCTACCATCGACCAGCCAGATGCGCTCCGGCGTCGTCTCCGACGACATCCCATTAGAAGTACCAACGGCCTTGCGGGATGTCACGCCAGCGTGGCGCTGCGCAGAGGACTCTGTACTTGTCCTGCCGGCCCGCGCCCCGCGGCGCACGCAGGGCGCCGCACACGGGCTCGTCGCCTTGACAACTTTGCGGGCACTCACTAGAGAACGCGCCGAATTCCGCATCCCGGGGATCGTCCAAGACGCGACATGATCGACGTTCACGAGCTCGCCAAGCGCTACGGTGATCGGGAGGTGGTGAAGGGGATCTCGTTCTCGGCAGAGCGAGGCCAGGTCCTCGGGTTCCTGGGTCCGAACGGGGCCGGCAAGACCACCACCATGCGGATGCTGACCGGCTTCCTGCCGCCGTCGAGCGGCACGGCGTCCGTCGCGGGCTTCGACATCTTCACGCAATCGGCGGAGGTGCGGCGCAGGATCGGCTATCTGCCGGAGAATCCGCCGCTCTATCCCGACATGACGGTACGCTCGTACCTGACGTTCGTCGCCAAGCTGAAGGGCGTCGCGCGCGGCCGCGTGCGCGCCGCATGCGACGACGTCATCGAGCGCACGGGGCTCGGCGACGTCGGGGGACGCCTGCTGTCGCACCTGTCGAAGGGCTACAAGCAGCGCGCCGGCCTCGCGCAGGCGCTGATCCACGACCCCGAGGTGCTCGTCCTCGACGAGCCGACGATCGGCCTCGACCCGCGCCAGATCATCGAGATCCGCAGCCTCATCAAGACGCTGTCGGGCGACCGTACGGTGATCCTCTCGACGCACATCCTGCCCGAGGTGGCGCAGGTGTGCGACAAGGTCGTGATCATCAACGACGGGCGCATCGCCTGCGAGGACACGCTCGCGAACCTCACCCGCGACGCGACGCTCGAAGAGGTCTTCCTGCGTCACATCAGCGGCGACGCCGCAGCCGAGGAGCGCGCCGCGCACGCGCTGGCCGAGGCCGAAGCGAGGATTTGACACCGTGCGCAACATCCTGACGATTGCAGGGCGAGAGCTGCGTTCGATCTTCGTCTCGCCGATCGCCTACGTCGTGATGACGGGCTTCCTGCTGCTCGGCGGCTGGTTCTTCTTCAACCTGCTGGCGCGCTTCAACTTCCTGGTCACGATGTACTCGAGCTTCCAGGGCGGCGCCGAAGCGATCGCGCGCCTCAACGTGAACGAGTTCGTGATCGCGCCGCTCTTGCACAACCTGTCCGTCGTGCTGGTGATCCTCGTGCCGATGATCACCATGCGCAGCTTCGCCGAGGAGAAGCGCGCCGGGACCTACGAGCTGCTGCTGACCTCGCCCGTCGCGACCTGGGAGATCGTCGTCGGCAAGTTCCTCGGCGCGGTGGGCTTCATCGTCGTGATGGTCGGCCTCACGGCCATCTACGGCGTCATCCTCTGGGTGTACGGCAACCCGGAGCTCGGCATCATGGTGTCGGGCTACCTCGGGCTGCTGCTGCTCGCGATCACCTTCGTCACCGTCGGGCTCTTCGCCTCGTCGCTCACCGAGAACCAGATCATCGCCGCGGTGACGGGGCTCGTCATGCTGCTGCTGCTCTTCGTCATCGCGTGGCCGGCGGACAACGCCGGCGAGACGCTGGGCGGCGTGCTCCGCTACGTGTCGGTCACCGAGCACTTCGCCGAGATGATCAAGGGCGTGGTCGACACCAAGACGCTGGTCTACTTCGCGACGATGATCACGGGCTGGATGTTCCTCACCCAGCGCTCCGTCGAGTCCATTCGCTGGCGCTGAGCCGGATCTCCGCATGCGACGCTCGCAATCGCTCCTCGGCATCGTCGGGCTGATCCTCCTGTTCTTCGGAGGCGTCTCGTTCTTCTTCACGGGGCGTCTCGAGGCCTACACGCTGCTCCACATCGTGCTCGGCGTGGTCCTGCTGCTGATCTTCCTGTTCGGAAGCTTCAAGGACCTCGGCAAGCTGCTGAGCGCGCGCTCGACCCGCTACGGGACGAACATGGTCGTCTACTCGCTCCTGTTCATCGCCCTGCTGGTCGGCGTCAACTGGCTCGGCGTGCGCTACAACAAGCGCTACGACCTCACCGAGTCCGGCGTGTTCACGCTGTCGCCGCAGGCGCAGAGCGTGCTCGGCAGCCTGCAGCAAGACGTCGAGCTGCAGGCCTTCCTCGAGGGCGGGCACGACCCCGAGATCGAGAGCATGCTCGAGAGCTTCTCGTACGCGTCGCCGCGCGTGAAGACGAGCCTGATCGATCCCGACAAGCAGCCGGAGCTCACCGAGAAGTACGGCGTCCGCGCGTACCGCACCGTGCGCGTCGCCTACGGCGACCAGGCGACCACGGTGTCGCAGCCGAGCGAGGAGTCGATCACCAACGCACTCATCAAGGTGACGAAGCAGACCAAGCAGACCGTGTGCTTCGTCGAGGGCGAGGGCGAGCCCGACATCGACGACCAGCAGAGCGCGCGCGGCTTCGCCTTCGCCCGCGAGGCGCTGGTCAACGAGAACTACGAGGTCAAGAAGCTGCTGCTCGTCCAGGAGGGACGCGTCCCCGAAGACTGCACCATCCTGGTGCTCGCTGCGCCCGAGCGCCCGCTCCTGCAGCAGCAGGTCGACGCGATCTCCGAGTTCCTCGAGAAGGGCGGCAAGGCGATGTTCATGCTGCCGCCGCGCGAGGGCGACGCGCTCGCCCCGCTGCTCGCCGAGTACGGCGTCAAGCTCGGGAGCGACGTCGTCGTCGACCAGGTGGTGCGCCTGTTCCAGGGTCCGCAGCTCGGCCTGAACCCGATCGTGAGCACGTACGGCGCGCACCCGATCACCAAGGACCTGAAGGAGCGCACCGTCTTCCCGCTGACGCGCAGCGTGAGCGAGGGCGAGGTGAAGCCCGGCCTCACCGTCGTGTCGATCGCCAAGACCAGCGCCTCGAGCTGGGCCGAGACCGACCTCACGTCGCTCTTCGAGCAGCAGACGGCAAGCCTCGAGGAGGCGGACGTCAAGGGCCCGGTGTCGATCGGCGTCGCCGTCACGGCGGACCTGAAGCAGCTCGGCATGGGCGAGGGCGAGGCGCGCCTGGTGGTGTTCGGCACGGCGGGCTTCGCCGACAACAAGAACATCAACTCGCTCTACAACCGCGACCTGCTCCTCAACTCGTTCGGCTGGCTCGCGAGCCAGGAGGAGCTGCTGTCGATCCGGCCGCGCACGGTGCGCGCCTCACGCGTGCAGTTCAGCGAGGAGCAGGCGACGGCGATCTTCTACCTTTCGGTGCTGATCATCCCCGAGCTGCTGCTGATCGCCGGCCTCGCGGTCTGGTGGAGACGGTCGACGCTCTGAGCTCCGGTCGCGCGGCACCATGAGCTTCCGCAACACGATCATCCTCGCCGTGATCGTCGCCGCCCTGGGCGCCTACCTGTACTGGGTCGAGCGCCCGGCGGTCGAGCGCGAGGAGCAGGCGGGCAAGCTGCTCGAGCTCGACCGCGACGCCGTCGCCAAGCTGCACGTCGAGTCGCCGAAGGGCAAGCTCGACCTCGAGAAGGTCGACGGCAAGTGGAAGATCACGTCGCCGCTCGCCGCAGACGCCGACCAGACGACCGTCGACAACCTGATCCGCGCCCTCGCCGACGGCGAGGTCAAGAAGACGGTCGACGAGAGCCCCGCCGACCTCAAGCCCTACGGCCTCGACCCGCCCGAGACGACCGTCGTCCTGACGCTCGAAGGCGGCCGGACGGCCAAGGTGGAGCTCGGCAAGAAGACGCCGATCGGCTTCTCGGCCTACGCGCAGCGCAACGACGAGCCCGCGGTCCTGCTGACGACCGACGCGGTGCGCACCGGCATGCAGAAGGAGCTCGCCGACGTCCGCGACAAGACGGTGCTCGAGTTCGCCGACGCCGACGTGCAGGAGATCACCATCGGGGGCGTCGAGCCGACGCCGGTCGTGCTGCGCAAGGAGGGCGCCGAGTGGATGCTCGCCGGCGACCCCGCGCGCAAGGCGGACGCCGCGCAGGTGAGAAGCCTGCTCGCCTCGCTGCGCTCGCTGCGCGCGACGGGCTTCATCGACGACGCGGGCTCGCCGCCCGACGCGAAGTACAACTTGACGCCGCCGCGCGTGACCGTCGAGCTGGTGGTCGGCTCGGACGAGACCAAGACGAGCCTGCTCGTCGGCGGCGCCACCGACGAGCCGGCGAAAAGAGAGATCTACGTCCAGAGTAACGCCGCGAGCACGGTGTACCGCGTCGGCTCGCACCTCTTCAGCGCGGTGAGCAAGAAGGGCGAGGACTTCCGCGACAAGACGGTGCTCGCCTTCGATCCCGACCAGGCGACCTCGGTCACGGTCGAGCGCGCCGACGGCAACGGCTTCACGCTCGAGAAGAAGGACGACAAGTGGACCGTCGCCGACGCCGGCGACGCGAAGGTCAAGGAGTTCGTCGCGAGCCGCCTGGTCGACGACGTGCGCGGGCTCAAGGGCGTCAGCATCGCGAGCGAGGACGGCCCGAAGCCGGAGTTCGGCCTCGACCAGCCGCTCGAGACCATCCGCGTGCGCGGCGCCGGCGGCGACATCGGCACGATCCGCATCGCGCGCGCCGGCGAGGGCGAGAGCAAGACGCTCTACGCGGCCGCGGACGGCAGCCCGACGGTCTACGTGCTCCAGGACTACGTCTTCCAGCGCGTCGACAAGAAGCGCGCGGACTTCGTCGAGGCGGCCCCGGCGCCGGGCGCGAGCCCCGGCGCGGCCGACGAGGCCGGGGGCGAGGAGCCCGAGGAGATCGACCTCGACGTCGACGTGCTGCCGGCGCCGCCTCCTGAGTGAGCCGCGCGGCTACGGCCGCGCGAGCTCCTCGAGCAGCCGGTCGATCTCCGCGTCGGTGCCGATCGTGATGCGCAGCGCGTCGGGCAGCTCGGCAAAGTAGCGCACCAGGATGCCGCGCTCGCGCAACGCCTCGGCGAGCGGCAGCGCGGGACGTCCCGGGCGGCGCGCGAGGACGAAGTTCGTCTGCGAAGGCAGGACGGCGAAGCCGAGCCGCTCGAGCTCGGCGGTGAGCCGCGCGCGCGTCGCCCGCACGCGGGCCACGTGCGCCCGCATCGTCGCCTGATCGGCGAGCGCGGCGAGCGCGCCGGCCTGGGCGAGGCGGCTCACGTTGTAGGAGTCCTTCACCTTGGCGAGCTCGCGTGCGAGCTCCGGGGTGGTGACGCCGATCCCGAGCCGCAGGCCGGCGAGCGAGTACGACTTCGACAGCGTGCGCAGCACGACGACGTTGGGCTCGCGGTTCCGGATCCAGCTCGTGCCCTCGTCGGCGAAATCGACGTACGCCTCGTCGACGACGAGAAGCAGGTCGCGCCGCGCCTGGGCCAGCTCCTCGAGCTGGCGGCACGGGACGACGGTGCCGGACGGGGCGTTCGGGTTGCACACCAGGATCATGCGCGCGTCGACCCGGAACAGCTCGCGTGGCAGCGCGAAGTCCGGGCCGTACGCGATGCGGACGCTGCGTCCGCCCTGCAGCGCGACCAGCGTCTCGTAGAGCGAGTACGTCGGCACCGCGTAGGCGACGGCGTCGCCCGGCGCGACCACCGCGCGCACGAGCATCGACAGCAGCTCGTCCGAGCCGTTTCCGACGACGACGCCCTCGGGATCGACGCCGTACAGCTCCGCCGCGCGCTCGCGCAGCCGGCGTGCCGTCGGATCCGGGTAGAGGCGGAGGCCCTCGCAGGCGGCCGCGATCGCCTCCCGCACCGCGGCAGGCGGCGGATAGGGGTTCTCGTTGGTGTTGAGCTTGATGACGCGCGGATCCGTCGGCTGCTCGCCCGGGACGTAGCCCGCGAGCGCGGCGATCTCCGGGCGGACGTAGCTCGTCCTGGTCGTCGGCGGCGGCTCGGCTGGAACGGGCTTCGGCATGCGTGCGCTCCGGGTCGGCGCAGATGGTGTCTAAAGTCGGTGCGCGCGGCAACCGAACCAACCGCCAGACGGATGGACGGTTGTCGAATGAAGCTCAGCCTGACCTATAGCGCGTACCGCGAGATGGAGCAGATCGGGGGGACGCCGCTGCGCGAGATCAGCGAGGCGATCGTGGCGCTGGCCGACGACCCGCTGCCGAGCGGCTCGGCGGTGCTCGAGGGTCAGGGCGGCTGCCGCTACCTGGCGATCGACCGCTACTACATCCTCTACCACATCGACACGAGCGACGAGGCGCTCACGGTCCTCGGCGTAGTCGAGGGACCGCTGCACACCTTGCACTGAAGCCGCGCGCACGCCTTCGCGTGCCGCGCGCGGCACGCGTCCGCTCGCAGACCGGTTGGCTAGGACTTGACCCGCGACCGGTAGTTCTTCGCGAAGCGGGTCCTGGTGCCCTCCGGCAGGCGGATCACGAAGCCCCCCGGGGTCTTCGGCACGGCACCCCGGCGCAGCGCCGGGTTGAGCTCCATGATCGCGCTGCTCGACGCACCCGACAGCGACGCAATGGTCTGCACGTCGAGCGGCTCCGCCACCTCGAAGGTCTCGTAGCTCAGCGGCTCGAGGGGTGTCATGTCGGCGATGCCGAAGCGCTCGGGCTCGCTCGCGATGGCCGCGACGGCGAGCACCTTGGGCACGTACTTCCGCGTGTGCTCGGGCAGCGAGCCCCGATCGAGGAGCTGCCAGACGTCGGCCCCCGGATGGCGCTCGAGCGCCTGCTGCACCCGCCCGGGGCCTGCGTTGTACGCCGCGATGGCGAGGCCCCAGCGGCCGAACTGGTCGTACAGCTCGCGCAGCATCCGGGCCGCGGCGCGCGAGGCCCGCTCGGGGTCGCGCCGCTCGTCGACCTGCGAGTTGACGGTCAGCCCGTAGCGCTGTGCCGTGCCGCGGGTGAACTGCCAGAGGCCGACCGTGCCACGCCCCTCGGCGGTACAGGAGAAGTGGCTCTCGACCGCCGGCAGGAACGCGAGCGACGGCGGGACGCCCTCGCGCTCGAGCTCGCGAGCGATGATGTCCATGTAGCGTCCGCTGCGCTCGAGGGCGTCACGGACCGTGACGCGCTGCGCGCGCGTGAGCTGCTTGGCCTGCGAGACGACCCGCGGATGGAGGGTCATCTGCTCGAACTCCGCCGTCGCGAGCGGCGGCAGCGTGCCGCGCTCGCGGGCGATGGAATGCTCTACTTCCCCGCTGCCGTCATCCCTCGTGCTGACC
This sequence comes from Thermodesulfobacteriota bacterium, assembly GCA_040755575.1. Taxonomy (GTDB): domain Bacteria; phylum Desulfobacterota; class Binatia; order UBA12015; family UBA12015; genus DATCMB01. Next base: position 64 of record JBFMAS010000125.1, on the reverse strand, counting down.
CAGCCCCCTCCCGGGCCGGTTTCCAACCCCCCCAAGGGCTGAGACTTCCGAACGACCTCGACAC
>JBFMAS010000124.1:0-7770 GCA_040755575.1 Thermodesulfobacteriota bacterium | reverse complement strand
GAACGGGCCCGCGACGGCGTGCCGCTCGACGTCTGCCTCGGCCCCGGCGACCAGCTCGAGGTCACGGTGTTCCACTGGCAGGAGATGACGAACCTGCCCGTGCGGGTGTCCGGCGCCGGGACGGTCAGCCTGCCGGTGATCGGCGAGCTGCAGGCGGCCGGACGGTCGCCCCACGAGCTCGAGCAGGACATCGCCGCCAAGCTGCGCAACGGCATCATGAAGGATCCGAGCGTGCGCGTCGCGGTGACCAACGCCGCGAGCCAGCAGGTCGCCGTCACCGGCGCGGTCGCCCGGCCGGGGCTGATCAGCTTGACCACCGACAACCGGACGGTGTCGGACCTGATCGCCGAGGCGGGCGGTCTCGCCGAGGACGCCGGGGGCAAGATTCTCTTCTATCCGGCGGCCGGCGACGGCTGCTCGCGGGGCGGCGAGCGCTCGGTGGCGAGCCTGTCGCCGCCCGCGGACGTCGTCCCGATCGAGATCGACGTCAACACGCAGGAGGGCGCGGCGGGCAAGGACAACGCGCTCACGCTGCCGGTGATCGGCGGCGACGCGATCGTCGTCAACCGTGGCCGCTACTTCGTCGACGGCTGGGTGCAGACGCCGGGCGCCTACGACATCTCTCCGGGCAGCACGGCCTTCGGTGCGCTGAGCGCCGCCGGAGGAGCGCTGTACCCCGCCGATCTGTCGAGCGTCGTCGTCTGGCGCGGGGAGCGCGACGGCTCGAAGAAGCGCATCGACGTCGACATCGAGAAGATCTCGACCGGCGAGCAGAAGGACGTGACGCTGCAGTCGGGCGACGTGGTCAGCGTGCCGGCATCGGCCGCGCGCATGGTGCCCTACAGCGGCTACTGGTTCGTGACGAACGTCGTACGCGTCGGGGCCGGCGTGTCGGTGACCGGGTTCTAGGGGGCACGAGATGCAGCATCCCGTCGGACCGCCCGCCGATCCCCGTTTCCTCGCCTCCGTCCCCGGTGCCTACCGCGACTGGGCCGACGTGCACGTCGACGTGCCGCACGCGGCGGCGCAGGAGCCGCGCGACAGCCAGCTGCGCGACTTCCTGAGCGTGCTCGCCCTGCGCTGGCGCCTGGTCGCCGGCTTCACCCTCGCCGCGCTCCTGCTGGGGCTCGTCGCCTGCCTGGTGATCAAGCCGCTCTACACCTCGACCGCGGTGCTCAAGGTCGACATTCAGCCGCCGCAGGTGACGACCAACATCCAGGAGGTGGTCGCCCCGCCGACCTACCTCGAGGGCGTCGAGTTCTTCCAGGGGCAGGTCGAGGTGCTGCAGAGCCGCTCGCTGGCGGCGAGCACGATCCAGCACCTGGGGCTCGAGAACGAGGGGCTGCTGACCGGCAAGAGCGAGGAGCCGGGGCTGCTCGACCGGCTGCGCTGGCGGCTCGGTGGCGCCTTCGCCGCGTTGCGCCGCTGGGTGCGTGGCGACGAGCAGCGCGTGGCGCCGGCGCCGCGCGCCGTGGCCGACGAGGACGCCGATCGTGCCGTGCCGTCGGGCCTGATCGGCAAGTACCTGAGCTGGCTCGAGGTCACGCCGATCACCAACACGCGCCTGATCCGCCTCAGCTTCACGACGCCGGACCCGGCGCTGTCCGAGCGCCTCGCGAACGGCCACGTGCAGCGCTACATCGAGCTCTCGCTGCGCTCGAAGTTCGAGCTCACCGGCGAGGCGCGGCGCTTCCTCGAGGACGAGATCCGGCGCGTCGAGCAGAACCTCGCCCGCGCCGAGACCGCCCTCAACGACTTCCGCCGCGCGAACAACCTGGTCTCGCTCGACGACCGCGAGAACTCGGCGGTCGATCAGCTCACCGAGATCAGCCGGCGGCTCACCGAGGCGCGCGCCGCGCGCATCGCGGCCGAAGCGGATCACAGCATCATCGAGGGCCGCGCGCTCGACTCGCTGCCCGCGGTGATCTCGAACCCGCTGATCCAGTCGTTGAAGACGGAGGTCAGCCGGCTCGAGACGCGGCATGCCGAGCTGTCCGAGTTATTCCTCGGCGGCTCGCCGCAGATGCGCGAGATCAACTCCCAGCTCAAGCAGGCGCGCTCGCGCCTCGAGCGCGAGATCAAGCGGACCGTCGAAGGCATCCAGTCGGTCTACCTCGCGGCGCAGCAGCGCGAGCAGGCCCTCGCGGAGGAGTTCGCCCGCCGGCAGAGCGCGATGCTCGACCTGAAGCAGGTCTCCGGGCGCTACATCAAGCTCGAGCAGGACGTGATCGCCGGCCGCGAGCTCTACGCGACGCTGCTCAAGCGCCTCAACGAGACCGACGTCGTGCGCGGCGTGCGTCTGTCGAACGCCTCGCTGGTCGATCCCGCGGAGATGCCGGACGGGCCCTCGCATCCGCCGGTGCTGTTCGTCCTCGGGTTCTCGGGGATGTTCGGCCTCGGCCTCGCGGTCGCGCTGGCCTTCGTGCAGTCGAACCTCGACACCTCGCTGCGCACGCCGGAGGACGTCCGCCAGAACCTCCGCCTGCCGACGCTCGGTGTCGTGCCGAACTTCGAGTCGCTTCCCGAGCGCCACGTCAACCAGCGAATCGTGCTGATCGGCGCGGGCGGGGTGTCGGGCAACCATCCGCGTGCCAACCGGTCGGTCGTCAACGTCCTGCGCCGCCGCCCCGTTCCCGTCGAGGCGTATCGCAGCATCCGCACGAGCCTGCTGTTCGCGAAGCCGACGGCGCCGATGCAGACGATCCTCGTCACGAGCAGCCAGCCCGGCGAGGGCAAGACCGCAACCGCGGTGAACCTCGCGATGTCGCTCTGCGAGCTCGGCAACCGCGTCATCCTGATCGACGCCGACCTGCGCCGGCCGCGCTGCCACGGCGAGCTCGGCCTGCCCCCGGCGCAAGGCTTGACCGAGGTGCTGCGCGGCCACGCCCAGGTGGCCGACGTCGTGCAGCGGATCGACATCGGACGCATGGAGACGCCCGACGGCGTCGCCCGTGGCGACGGACGCGCGCTGATCCACCTGCTGCAGAGCGGCTCGCGGGTCGTCGATTCGTCCGCGCTGCTCGCGTCGCGCGTGATGAGCGACCTGCTCGACCAGCTCTCCTCCGATTACGACCTCGTTCTGATCGATTCGCCACCGGTGTTCCCGATCACCGACGCATCCATCCTGGCGTCTCGCGTCGACGGCGTGGTCGTCGTGGTCCACGGCCAGCGGACGGGTCGTCAGGTCACGCGGGAGGCGCTCGAACGTCTGCGCTTCGTCGGTGCCCACGTGGTCGGGGTCGTGCTCAACGGCATCGACCCGCGCAGCACCGAATACCATCGCTACTCGTACTACTTCGCATCCGAGGAAGTTGCTTGACGTGGACACCGCACTGGAGATGCGTCCGCGGCTACCCGGCGTAGCCGCGACGGACAGATGGGCGCGCCTCGTACCGTGGCTGCCTGCGATCGGCGCGATCGTGCTGCCGATCGGCGTCGCGGCGTTCCTGGTGCACCCGAAGCTCGGTGCGCTCGCGCTCGGCGGGCTGCTCGCGCCGCTGCTCGTCGTGTCGCCGCCGCACGCGCTGCTGCTGCTCATCGCGGCGCTGCCGGTCGACGCCGTCGCCTCGCTCGGCCCGCCGGGCACCGCCACCCTGACGCGCCTGCTCGGCTTCGCCGTCATGGGCGGCTGGGTCGTGCACGTCCTGCTCTACCGTGAGCGCATCCGGCTCGGCGCCCCCGGCTTGTGGCTGCTCGCCTACATCGCCTACTCCGCGATCAGCCTGCTCTGGACGCAGGACCGCGAAGCCGGCCTGAGCACGCTTCGCCTGCTCGTCCAGCTCTTCGCCCTCTACGTGATGGTGGTCAACCTGCTCACGTCGTGGGAGGCGATCGAGCGCGCGCTCGACGTGCTGCTCGTCTCGTCGACGGCCGTCGCGCTGCTCGCGCTCTGGCAGCTTCCCGCGCTCGGCCTCGAGGACGCGCGCGTGACGCTGAAGGTCGGCGAGGAGGCCTTCAATCCGAACCAGCTCGCGGCTGCGCTCGTGCTGCCCATCTTCCCGGGGCTCGTCCTCGGGCGCGGCTCGAGGGGCTGGTGGCGCGCGTGCGCCGTCGTGCCGCTGTTCGTCGCGGCGCTCGTGACCGGATCGCGCGGCGCGATGGTCGCCATCGCTGCGGGCGCCCTCGTGCTGGTGTTCGCGCGGCCGCGCACGGCGCTGCGTCTCGTCCCGGCCGCCCTGGTCATCGTCCTCGCGACCGTCGCGCTCGTGCCGCGCGACCGCCTGCTGCTGATCGGCGACCGCTACGAGCAGATGATGCAGGACCGCGCGTCGGGACGGCTCGACATCTGGAAGGTCGGCGCGGAGATGTTCGAGGACCAGCCGCTGCGCGGCGTCGGCCTGGCCGGCTTCCAGGGCTCGTTCTACCGCTACATGACGGGCGTCGAGCTCGACCCGCGCTGGGCGCGAGAGTGGCGCAATCGCTACGGGCAGCGTGGCGCGCACAACGTCTACCTGCAGGCGCTCGCCGAGCTCGGCGTCGTGGGCGCGGCACTGCTGCTGGCGGCGATCGTGTCGCACGGCCGCGCGGTGTGGTCGGCGTTCCGCCGCGCGGGTGCGGCGTGGCGGCCGCACGCCGCGGCCGTCGCGCTCGCCGTCGCGTGCACGTTCGCGGTGCTGCTGGTGCTGTGCGCGAATCGCGACCTGCTGATCGTGAAGAGCGCCTGGGTGGTCTTCGGCTTCGCGCAGGCGGCTGCGCTGGTGGGCGCGGGCATGCGCCGGACGATCCCGTACCGGCACCCCGAGCCCGTGAGGAGGATGGTGGCATGACGATGCGCGACGTCGGAGTCTCGCTCCTGCGACGCAGCGGATCCGTATTGAAGGGTCTCGCGCTCGCGGCGGCGGCGATCGCGGCATACGTCGGTGCCTTCCAGCTCCGCTTCGACCTCTCGCTCGAGCCCGAGGAGCAGCGTCGTCTGGTGGTGACGCTGCCCGTCCTCATCGCGTCCCGCGCCGCCGTGAACTGGTACTTCGGCCTGCACCGGCACTGGTGGCGCTTCGTCTCGATGACCGACCTGCGCCGCATCCTCGGCTCGGTCGTCGCCGGCAGCGTGCTGTTCACCCTCGCCCTGCCGTGGACTCTCCAGCTCAACGTGCCGCGCTCGATCCTGCTGATCGAGCCGGTGCTCACGTTCCTGTTCATGGCCGGGCTGATGGTCGCGTCGCGCTGGCTGCACGGCGGCCACTTCGCGCTCCGCCCCGCGGCGGGACGTCGCGTCCTGGTGATCGGCGCCGGGCAGACCGGCAACGGCGTCGCGCGTGAGCTGCTGTGGGATCCCGCCCGCTACGTGCCGGTCGGCTTCGTCGACGACGAGCCGCGCAAGCACGGCGCGCTGGTCCAGGGGCTGCCGGTGCTCGGCGCGATCGAGCAGCTCCCCGCGCTGGTGACCGCGAACCGCGTGGACGAGCTCATCATCGCCATGCCCTCGGCGGACCGCCGCCGCATCCGCGACGTGGTGACGCTGTGCAAGGCGACGGGCAAGCGCTTCCGCATCATGCCGGCGGCCGCCGACCTGATCGACGGCCGCGTGACCATCGACCGGCTGCGCGACGTCCGCATCGAGGACCTGCTCGGCCGGCCGCCGGTGTCGTTCGAGCTCGAGACGGTGCGACCGCTGCTGCGCTCGTCGGTCGTGCTCGTCACCGGCGCGTCGGGCTCGATCGGCTCGGAGCTCTGCCGCCAGGTGCTGGCGTGCAACCCCGAGCGCCTGGTGATGGTCGACCGCAACGAGAACACGCTCCACTTCCTCCACACCGAGCTGCACGAGCGCTTCCCCGACACCACGCTGTGCCCGGTGGTCGCGGACATCACCGACCCGGTGCGCATGCAGAAGATGATGGCGCAGCACCGGCCGCGGGTGGTGTTCCAGGCGGCCGCGTACAAGCACGTCCCGCTGATGGAGCACAACCCCTGCGAGGCGATCCGCAACAACGTCATCGGCACGCGCATCATCGCCAACCTGTCGTCGCTGCTCGGCGTCGAGCGCTTCGTCATGATCTCGACCGACAAGGCGATCAACCCGACGAGCGTCATGGGCGCGAGCAAGCGCGTCGCCGAGGTCCTGCTCCAGGTCCTGCAGCGGACGAGCAAGACGCGCTTCATCGCGGTGCGCTTCGGCAACGTGCTCGGCAGCGACGGGAGCGTCGTGCCGCTGTTCCGCAAGCAGATCGCGAACGGCGGCCCGGTCACCGTCACGCACCCCGACGTGATGCGCTTCTTCATGATCGTCGACGAGGCGGTCCACCTCGTGCTGCAGGCCGGCGTGCTCGGCACCGGCGGCGAGATCTTCGAGCTCGACATGGGCGAGCCCGTGCGGATCCTCGACCTCGCGACGGACATGATCCGGCTCTCGGGGCTCGAGCCGAACGTCGACATCGAGCTGCGCATCACCGGGCTGCGTCCGGGCGAGAAGCTCTACGAGGAGCTGATCACCGAGAGCGAGGTCGCGGTGCGGACCATCCACCCGAAGATCCTGCGCCTCGCCGAGCAGAAGAACCGTCGCTGGACCGAGCTCGGGCGCAGCATCGACGAGCTCGCCGAGCTCGCCCTCTCCGGCCGGGACGCGGCGGTGCGCGCGAAGCTGCACGAGCTGGTGCCCGAGTTCCGGCCGCCGGAGGAGCAGAACGGCGACGGCGCTCAGCGCCGCGTCCTCGACCTGCGCGCCTTCGACGACACGATGCCGCTCGACGAGGCCGGGGTGCGGCCGTCCGACGGCCACGACGACGGCTCCTCCGAATGGGAGCCGCCGAAGGTCGCGGAGGTGAGCTGATGCGCGCCGCGGTCGCTCCCTTTCCGCGCCGGCTGCGCGACAACCCGTACTGCGAGCTGCTCTACGGGCACCTCGCACGGATCGGCGTGCCGGTCGTCTCCGAGCCCGAGCTGTCGCCGGGGTGGCTGTGGCGCCATCGCGACGAGGTCGGCGTCGTCCACCTGCACTGGCCCGAGTTCTACTATCGCGAGCCGGGCGGCGGTGTGTCGCCGCGCTCGCTCGCGGCCTTCGCCCTCGGCGTGACGACCGCCGCCGCCCTCGGCTACCGCCTCGTCTGGACCGTGCACAACGCGCAGCCGCACGAGGCGAGCCGCGCCGACCGGCTGGTGCGCGCGCTGCTGCTGCGCATCGCGACGCCGATCGTGCACTCGCAAGCGGCGCTCGACGAGCTCGGCCCGGCCGCGAGCGAGGCCGCCGTGATCCCGCACGGCAGCTACGTCGGCTGGTATCCGGACGTGGTGTCGCGTGCCGAGGCACGCGAGCGGCTCGGCATCGAGCGCCAGGCGCGCGTGCTGCTCTGGTTCGGGCAGGTCCGGCCGTACAAGGCGCTCGCACCGCTGCTCTACGCGGTGCACGACCTGCCGCACCCCGACGTGCGGCTCGTCGTCGCCGGCCGGCCGGTGACGCCGGGCGCGGCGTCGGAGGTGGGCGACCTGGCGCGCTTCCTCGGCGACACGCGCCTCCACCTGCACCTGCGCCACGTGCCCGACGACGAGGTGCAGCTCTTCTTCCGCGCCTGCGATCTGGTCGTGCTGCCCTACCGGCAGGTGCTGACGTCGGGCGCCGCGATCCTCGCGGCGTCGTTCGGCAGGGGCCTCGTCGTGCCGCGCCTCGGCGCGCTGCGCGACTTCGAGGAGGCGGGGTGCGCGATCGGCTACGACGCCGACGTCCCCGGTGCCCTCAACCGGGCGCTCGAGCACGCGCTCGATGCCGACGTCGAGCACCTCGGCAGACGCGCGCGGGCGCTCGCGGACGGTCTCGGCTGGGACCGGATCGCCGCGGCG
>JBFMAS010000123.1:0-8744 GCA_040755575.1 Thermodesulfobacteriota bacterium | reverse complement strand
GACCGCGAGCGGGTCGTCGGGGTCGACGCGCGCGCCCGCGAGCGCGCGCTGCCCGGGCCCAGCGCCGGCGTCCGGCTCGGCATCCGCCGCCTCGAGGTCCTCGGGCCGCGCCAGCTCGGCGAGGTGCTCGTCGACGAAGCGCGTGTGGATGCGGTTCGCGACGAACTCCGGGTGCGCGACCAGACGGCGCAGGAACGGCGCGTTGGTCGCGACGCCGTCGGTCTCGAGCTCGCGCAGCGCGCGCGCCGCGCGCGCCGCGGCGTCGGCGAAGTCGTCCGAGCTCGCGTGGCAGACGACCTTCAGCAGCAGCGGAGCGAAATTTGGATTGATGATCTCGCCCGCGACCGCCGCGGTGTCGACGCGCACCCCGCGGCCCGACGGCACGACGAGGCGCCGCAGGGTCCCGGCCGAGGGACGCGCGCTGCCGTCGGGCGCCATCGCCTCGGCGTTGACGCGCACCTGGATCGCGTAGCCGACCGGCGCCGGCGGGCGCTCGTGCAGCAAGCCAAAATCGGATAGCCGCGCGCCGCGCGCGAGCTCGAGCTGCAGGCGGACCAGGTCGACGCCCAGCACCTCCTCGGTGACGGTGTGCTCGACCTGGAGGCGGGGGTTCGCCTCGATGAACGCGTAGACCGCCTCGTCGTCGCTCGCCGCACCCGCGTCGATCAGGAACTCGAAGGTGCCGGCGTTGCGGTACTGCACCGCCTTCGCCATCCGCACGGCGTCGTCCGCGAGCCGCGCGCGGAGCCGCGACGACAGGCTCGGGCACGGCGCGATCTCGACGATCTTCTGATGGCGGCGCTGGAGCGAGCACTCGCGCTCACCCAGGTGCACGACCGCGCCGCCCTCGTCGCCCAGCACCTGCACCTCGACGTGGCGCGCGTACGCGAGCAGCTCCTCGACGTAGACCTCGTCGCTGCCGAACGCGCTGCGCGCCTCGGATCGACACCGCTCGTACACGGCGCGCAGCTCGTCGGCGCTGCGCACGACGCGCATGCCGCGCCCGCCGCCGCCGGCGACCGCCTTGAGCAGCACCGCGCCGCGGCGACCGAGGACGGCGAAGAACTCCTCCGCCTGCTCGAGCGAAACGGCACCCTCGGAGCCGCGCAGCACCGGCACGCCGCAGCGCACCGCGAGGTCGCGCGCGCGCGTCTTGTCGCCGAAGACGGACAGCGTCTCCGGCCGCGGCCCGACGAAGACCAGCCCCGCCTCCTCGCAGCGGCGCGCGAACTCGGCGCTCTCGGCGAGGAAGCCGTAGCCCGGGTGCACCGCGTCGGCGTCCGTGGCGCGCGCGGCGGCGACGAGCTGCTCGGCGTCGAGGTAGGCCGCCGCGCCGCGGCCGCGCAGCGCGTAGCTGCGCTCGGCGCGGCGCACGTGCAGGGCGCCCGCGTCGTCCTCGGAGAACACCGCGACGGTCGCGAGCCCGAGCTCGGACGCCGCCTGGAGCACGCGGACCGCGACCTCGCCGCGGTTGGCGATCAGGAGTCTCTGCATGCAGCGCTATGAAGAGGATCGCACGGGTCGAGCGCAAGGAGCCGTGCCTCGCCGCGGCGGCCGTGCGGTTCACGCCCGCGCGACGTGCGCGGCGGGCGACGGGATCAGCCGCAGTCGCCGGCGCCGGGACGCAAGGTGCAGGTCTCGCTGCAGCAGCCCGCGGCGTCGCCGTTCGCGACGCCCTGGTCGCATTCCTCGCCCGCGTCGAGCCGGCCGTTGCCGCAGGTGAGCGCCCAGAGCTCGGCGCCGTGGACGCCGTCGTCGGCGCGGAAGACGAGCTGACGCCCCAGGAGCCAGCTCGAGCCGCCGGCCTGCAGGAGCCGCGGCGGCACGGGGTCGGGGACCGGCCGCGTGCCCTCGGCCGTGCCGTCGGTGAGCCACAGCGTGCGCCCGCTCTCGGCGGTGCTCGCGCTGAAGTAGACGACCTTGCCGACGCGGGCGACGAAAGATGGATCCGACGACGGCTTGCCCGGAGCGATGTCCGCCACCAGCACGGTGCCGGCCTTGGTGCCGTCGGTGCGCCACAGCTCGCGACCGACGGACTTCTCCTGCGCCGAGAACAGCAGCACGTCGCCGAGCGCGGCGAGCGGTCTGGGATCGGAAGCGCGCTTGCCGCGGCCGACGTTCTTGATGAAGCGCGTCCCTTCGGCGGTGCCGTCGGTGCGCCACAGCTCGTTGCCGCGCTTGCCGTCGTCGGCGGCGAAGTAGAGCAGATCGCCCGCCGCCGCCGCATGCAGCGTCGACATCGACGAGCCGCTTCCCTTGCGGACGTCGCGCACGAGGCGCGTACCGGCCGCCGTGCCGTCGCTCGTCCACAGCTCGAGGCCGTGCACGCCGTCGTCGCCGACGAAGAAGACGTTCTTGCGCAAGCTCGCGAAGCCCGCGTTCGGGATCCCGTGGCCGGAGCCGCCGCGGATGTCCGCCACCAGGCGGGTCGAGCGCGGCTTGCCCTTGGTCTTCCACAGCTCCCACCCGCTTCCGCCGTCGTTGGCGCGGAAGAACACCTTGCGACGCACCTTCAGCAGCGAGTCCGGCGCGCCGCGCGAGAAGTCGCGCAGCTTGACCGGGCTGCCGGGCGTGGGCCCCGCCCGCCACAGCGCGCCGCCCTGGCCACGCCCGTACGGCAGGTACAACGCGCCGTCGAGAACGCGCGCCGAGAAGTGCGGGCTTCCGTTGCCGCTCGCGATGCGGCCGATGTACGCCAGCGGATCGCCCTCGGAGGACCAGACGTCGTCGCCGAGCTGATGCCGGGACACGACGTAGGCCGGGGCGCCGCCGGCGACGAACGTGAACGTGCTCGTCGGCGCGACGTCGAGCTCGAACGTGCCGGCATCCGTGCCGTCGCTCTCCCAGAGCTTGCCGCCAGCGACCAGCAGCAGACGGTCGCCCGCGGACCCGACGAGCGGATTCGCGCTCCTCGTGCCGGGGAAAATGTCCTTGACGAGCCACGTCCCTTGCAACGTCCCGTCGCTGCGCCACAGCTCGCGGCCGTGCAGTCCGTCGAGCGCCGTGAAGTAGAGCACGTCGCCCACGGCGGTGAGCTCCTGCGGCCGGGCGCCGTCGTCGCCCGGGAAGATCTCGCGCACCAGGTGCGTGCCGCCCTCGCTGCCGTCGCTCGTCCAGAGCTCCTCCTTGCCGGTGCTGCGCGCGGAAAAGAACAGACGGTCGCCCGCCGCGGCGAGCGCCACGAACTCGTTCGAGCAGGGCTCGCCACGGATGTCCCTGACGTACTCGGTGCCGGCGAGGGTGCCGTCGGTCTTCCACAGCATCGCGCCCTTCGACGGACCGTAGGTGACGAAGAACAGCGTCCCCTGCACGTCCGCCGGCAAGGCCATCTCTCGCTCCAGGAGCTGCAGCGTTCCTGGCTCGGTGCCGTCGCTCACCCAGAGATCGTTCGCCAGCGAAAGGAAGGTGTTCGTCCCGAAGAACAGCTTGCCGCCCGACGCGGTCAGCTTGATGGGATTCGAGCCGTTCGGCCCCGGCAACAGGCCCGCGACCAGCCAGGCGCCGAGCTCCGGGTCGTCGCTGCGCCAAAGCTCGCGGCCGCGGTCGCCGTCGTCCGCCGTGAAGAGCACCGATGCGCCGACCGCGGTCAGCGACGCCGGTGCGGAGCCGAGCGGACCGTCGCGTACGTCCTCGACCAGGAACGTGCCCTCCGGCGTACCGTCGCTCGCCCACGGCTCGCTGCCGTGCACGCCGTCGTCGGCGGCGAAGAAGGCGGTGTCGCCGACGACCTCGACGTCGCCGATGTCGGCGCCCGCCGCACCGTCGCGCACGTCGGCGACGAGGAGCGTGCCTTCCTCCGTGCCGTCGCTCACCCAGAGCTCGGCGCCGTGCACGCCGTCGTCCGCGACGAAGAACATCAGGCCGTCACCGCCCGCGAGCAGCGAGGGCGCCGAGCCCGCGAGCCCGGGCCGGATGTCGCGAACGAGACGCGTCCCTTCCCCGCTGCCGTCGCTCGCCCACAGCTCGGCGCCGTGCACGCCGTCGTCCGCGACGAAGAACAGCGTGTCGCCGACGGCGGTGAGGCTCGCGACCGCAGAGCTGGCAGGACCGGGACGGACGTCCTTCACGAGACGCGTGCCGTCCGGGCTGCCGTCGCTCGTCCACAGCTCGTAGCCGTGCTCGCCGTCGTTGCCGGCGAACCAGACGGCACCGGCAAAGGCCGCGAGGTTCATCGCGCCGGCGCCGGTCGGCCGGCGATCGATGTCCTCGACGAGGTACGGTGCGCCCTGCGCGGCGGCGCCGGCCCACCACGCCGCCACGGCCAGCATGGCGGTCGGCAGGCGCGTCGCGAGGCGCGCCGGCGCGGACGATCGTCGCATGCCGACGGTCGACTAGCAGCCACGCTCGGCGACGGGCAAACTTTTTCTTGCGAGCGGCCCGCTAGTCGATCGCCAGGTCGGGATTCCAGGCGACCTCCCACAGGAAGCCGTCGGGGTCCGCGAAGTAGCCGTGGTGCCCGCCCCAGGCCGCTTTCTGCGCCGGCTTGACGAGCGTCGCGCCGGCGGCGACCGCCTGCGCGAGCACCTGCTCGACCTCGCCCGGCGTGCGCACGTTGTGCGCGAGCGAGAAGCCGGCGAAGCCCGAGCCGGCGGCCCCGACCCCGGCGTCGGCCGCGAGCGCGTCGCGCGGGAAGAGCGACAGCCAGGTGCCGCGCGTCGCGAAGAAGGCGACCGTGTCGGGGCTCGGGTGCTGCGGCAGGCCGAGGCCGTCGCGGTAGAAGCGCACGGCACGCGCGAGGTCGGCGACGCCGAGCGTGATGAGGGTGATGCGTGGCTCCATCGATGCTCCTCCCTGGTCTGCTCACACCGCCCGGCGCGTGGCGCGCGTCCTGCGGAACGACGCCTCGAAGCGCTCCTGCATGTCGAGCGCGGGGCGGAACTCGCCGCGCGAGCGCGTCGCGACGCGCGCAGCGTTCCACACCGCGTGCGGCGTGCCGGGCGGGATCGTCAGCACGGCGCCCTCGCGCAGCAGCTGCTCGCGGCCGGCGATGCGGCAGCGCAGCGCGCCGCTCAGCACCTCGATGCGCTCCTCCTGCAGCGGGTGGACGTGGTCCTCGGGCGCCTCGCCCTCGTCGCCGGCCGCCTCGCTCACGAGCTCGAAGCGGAACGACGCCCCGGCGCTCTCCGTCGCACTGGTGAGGATCACCAGACGGTCCCCGCTCTGCGGGTGGACCAACAGCTTCGCCACGACCGACCTCCTTCTGACGCCCCGTGCGGGCCCCTGCGATCTCGGTTTGCGAGCCGGCTTAGCGCCTCGCTCCTGCCAGCGTGCTGTCAGGAGAGATTCGCCCGCTCTTCGCCCCGAAGACCAGCCGCAGCAGGTCGTCGGCGGTCCGCCCGCGCTCGCTCGGGAAGACCTGGTCGAGGAAGCGGACGTCGTTCATGCGGTCGAGGCGGAAGAAGCGGAAGTCGCGGCGCAGCTCGCACCACGTGCCTGCGAGCCACACGGGACCGTAGAAGCACAGCACGAGCGGCCAGACGGTGCGCTCGGTCTCGGCGCCCTTCTCGTCGGTGTAGCGGAAGCGCAGCTTGCGGCTCTCGCGGATCATCGCGCGCAGCCGCGCCAGGTCGAACGACAGCGGCACGCGGCTCTGCGACTCCGGGACCCACAGCATGGTGTCGGCGAGCAGGTGGCGCAGGTGCTCGGGAAGCGCGGGCTCGATGCGCTCGAGCGCCGCCTCGGCGGCGCGCGCCATCTCGGAGTCGCTCCAGCTCTTGACGATGCGCGCGCCGAAGACCAGCGCCTCGAGCTCGTCCTCGCGGAACATCAGCGGCGGCAGGTCGTAGCCCTTGCGCAGCGAGTAGCCGACCCCCGCCTCGCCGTCGATCGGCACGCGGCTCGCGACCAGCGCCTGGACGTCGCGGTAGATCGTGCGCTCGCTGACCTCGAGGCGCTCGGCGAGCTCGCGCGCCTTGACGACGCGGCGCCGGCGCAGGATCTGGATGATCTCGAAGAGACGATCGGCCCGGCGCACGGCTCGCGTAACTCCGCCGCGGGCGCTGCCGAGTCAAGCGCGCGCCGGGCGGCGCCCGCCGTCAGCGGCCGCTCGCCGTCGCCTCCGCGCGCGCCTTCGCGACCGCCGCGGCGAGGTCGCCGAAGCCGTCCTTCTCGACGTCGGGGCGCACGACCTCGAGCGGGTCGCGCAGGTCGTCGACGTAGCCCAGCGCGTAGGCGCCGCGCGCGTAGCCGAGCAGGCGCAGCAGCTCGACCGGCAGCGTGCGCGCGACCTCGAGCGGCACCGACAGGTACTGGTTCTCCTCCTGGCGCAGCCAGGAGCGGGCGTAGGTGACGTTGACCCCGTAGCGCGTCCCGCGCGAGCGGTTCGCGCCGCCGCCGTGGTAGACGCTGCCGGTGTAGAGCAGCACCGAGCCCTTGCTCATCTCGGCGGCGACCGTGTCCGGCTCGCGGAAGGAGAGGCCGTCCTCGAGCCGGTTCGAGCCCGGCACGGCGCGCGTCGCGCCGTTCTCCTCGGTGAAGTCGCTCATCGCCCAGATGGTGTTGCACTGCACCTCGTAGCCGCGCGGGAACGGGAAGAAGTCGAACGCCCACTGGTCGCGATGGATCGCCTGCGCGGGCTCTCCCGGGCCGATGGCGATGACCTGCGTCAGGTGGAGCTGGAAGCTCGTCGCGCCCTGCAGCACCTCGCGCGTGGTCGCCAGCACGAGCGGGTGCGTGACGAGCTCTCGGCAGGTCGCCGAGCGTGCGACCAGGCCGCCGGTGCGCCTGGTGCGCCGTCCGGTGAAGTCGTCGGGGCCGAACGGCGTCGCGTCGAGCCACGGCGCGAGCTCGGCGCGCGCGGCGTCCATCACCGCGGGCGCGACCAGGCCGTCGACGATCGCGACCCCGTCGCGGGCGAGGACCCCGGCGACGTCGGTCGCCGCGGCGGTTGCGGGCAGGTGCTCGATGGTCATCGTCGTCCTCACCTCCGATGTCAGCGCGTCGCGACGCCGAGGACGAGGCTCAGGAAGCCGGCCGCAATCGCGAGCTGGCGCTTGCGGAACGCCGCGAGCCACGCGCTGCGGTACGTCGACCAGTCGGCCGGGTAATCGGCGGGCGTCCAGGTCCGGATGCGCTCGTTGATCGGCACGTCGTCCTTCAGCATGAACCAGGCATCGCCGACGAGCCCGGCGAGCGCGAGCGCGGCCGTCGCGCGCGCGTCGCCGAAGGCGAGGGACAGCAGCGTGACGAGCAGCGTCGCCCCGTAGAGCACCGGCAGGGACCTTTGCAGCACCGTGTCGAGCGCATTGCGCAGCTCGACGTACGCCGGTGCACCGAGCGACCTCTGCGCCGCTTCCATGCCGAGCGCGTAGAACGCGTGCTGGCTCGCGACCATCGCGTAGAGCGTCACGTTCACGAAGGCGAGCCAGTCGACCGTCAAGCAGACCTCCGGCTCGGCGTCAGGGCGCCGACCACGACACGCAGGCGCCGGCGCAGGTCGGCGAGCTCGACCGACGGCCGCGTCAGGCGCTCGAGCTCGAAGCCGCGCACGAGCGCGATCAGGGTGCGCGCCGCCTCGAGCGCGTGCGCGACGCCCAGGCGCTCGAGAGACTCGGCGAGCCGCGCGGTCAGGTTGCGCTCGTAGGCGTTCACCTCGCGCGCGAGCTCCAGGTCGCGCGCGGCGCGCACGATGAGCTCGTACTCGACGACGATCCCGGCGGGCTCGGCGAGCTCGCGGCGGACGAGCTCGACCAGGAAGCCGACCAGGTCGTCCGCGCTGCGCAGCGGCAGCTCGTCGGCGAGCGCGTCGAGCGAGCCGTAGACCGCGCCCGCGTGCTGGCGGAAGGCCTCGCGCAGTAGGTCCTCGCGCGACGCGAAGTAGTAGGTGGTCGAGCCGAGCGGGACCTCGGCCTCGGCGGCGACGCGGCGGTGCGTCACCGCATCGACGCCGCCCTCGGCGACCACGCGCAGCACCGCATCGAGGATCGCGCGCCGCTTCCTCTCCGCCTGGGGCAGCTCCGCCCGCGTCCTGGCCGCTTCGCCCACTTGGACGCATGTACACCTGCTGTGTACATGCGTCCAGCTCCCGCGCGGGCGAAGCGGCCGGTGTGCGGCGCTACTCCGCCACGCCGAGCGCCCGCACCTCGCGCACCACGGCCTCGGCCTTGGCGCGCCCCCCCGCGCCGACCGACTGCGCGATCGCGTCCGCGACGCCCGCCGCGCGCGGCCCCATCGACACCACCAGGTAGCGCGCGAGCTTCTCCGGCGGGAACGCCTGCACGGTGCCGAGCACGGCGGTCCGCAGCTCGGGCTCGGCGTCGAGGATGCGCAGCCCGCCCTCGACGGCGGCGCGCTGCAGCGCCGCGTCGTCGGTCGACGACGCGAGCTCGACCAGGTCGTTGAAGCTCGCCGAGCTCTTGCCGAGGACGCGCGAGAGCCGGCCGCCGACGGGATGGGCGCGCAGGCTGCCCGGCATCGGCGGCGCATCGCCCGCCGCGGCCCGCTCCTCGTCGCGGCCGGGCGCCGACCCCGGCACGTCGACGGTGAAGGTCTCACCCGACGAGCCGAGCAGCTCGAGCGAGCCCGTCAGCCCGCCGGCCGGATAGACCAGGAGGAAGCTCTGGTCGCCGAGCACGCGGCGCACCGCCTCCTCGAGCGAGGCGCGCTCGATCTTCGCGGTGATCGGCCGGTCGTCGGCGAGACGGCCGCGGACGTCGGTCCGCGTCTTCTCCGCGAGGAGCCGCAGCACGTCGCCGCGCGGCGCCTCGCGGACGTCGAGCGCGATGCCGTCCGCGGTGACCTGCACC
>JBFMAS010000122.1:0-5852 GCA_040755575.1 Thermodesulfobacteriota bacterium | reverse complement strand
GCCGCGCCGCCTGCGCGACGCGGCGGCCGCCGGCGAGATGGACCCGGAATCGCTCTACGTGCTGCGCGTCGGCGAGACGCGCCGGTTCTAGCTAGGTTACAGGGGCACGCGGCGAGCAGGGTTGGTCAGCACAGCGCGCCCTGCTTCCACGGGCCGGTGATCGCGAACGTGACGCCCGGCGTCTGGATGTTCGCGAACAGCCAGCGGCCGTCGGGGCTGAACGTCGCGCCCGCCCACTCGCGGTCACGGAAGTCGCCTGCGAAGCCGTTGCGCTCGCCGTCGAGCACGACGTCGTTCTGGGCGAACGGGAAGACATCTCCGTCGTCCGTCAATCCCAGAAGCCGCTGCCCGACGAGGTCGCCGTCCTCGCACAGCAGGATGCCGCCGTCGCGGCTCACGGTGACGTTGTCCGGGTTGTCGAGCACCGTCTCGTCCGAGGACTCGTAGAGGAGACGCAGGCGCGCACGGCGCGGGTCGTACTCCCAGATCTGGCCCTCGCCCGCGGCGCCGCCGCTCGTCGACACGAAGACGATGCGCTGCCTGCGCGCGTCGTACCAGGTGCCCTCGAGCCGGGAGAAGACCGCGCCGCCCTGCGCGGCGCCCTGCCCGAAGACGCCGCCGCCGTCGGTGGTGCCCGGCGTGTGCGCGCGCTCCGGCTCGGCGATGTCGACCCAGGTCACGCGGAAGCGCGCGCCCGGCGGCACGGCGCCGCGCAGGTCGGCCCCCGGGACGCCGTCGATCGCCAGCATCTGCAGCGTGCCGCCCTTGGCGAGCCGGCTCCGGTCGCGCGGCAGGAAGCGGTAGAAGCCGGCGCTGCCGCGGTCCTCGGTCAAGTATGCGACGCCGCTCTGACGGTCGACGGCGACGGCCTCGTGCACGAAGCGGCCCATCGCACGCAGCGGCTCCGGTCTGGCGGCGCCGATGGCGGGCACCTCGAAGACCCAGCCGTGCGTCCGGTCGTACTCGTCGAGCGTCTCCTCGCAGGTGAGCCAGCTCTCGTCCCACGTCGCACCTCCGGCGCAGTTGGTGCTGGTGCCCGCGATGCTCGCGTACGCCTCGACGAAGCGACCGGCGCGCGGGTCGAAGACCAGCGTCGTCGTGCCACCCCGTGCGCGCGGGTCGTAGGTGATGGCCGAGGTGCCGAAGGCGGTGCCTGCGCCGCGCAGCTCGTGGTTGCGCACCAGCCAGAGCCGCGAGTGCGTCGCGCGCACCACCGCCATGCCGTCGTGGCCGCCCGGCGTGGGCGCGCCGTCCGCGAGCGGGTCGCCCGTCCAGCCGAACGAGCGGTACGTGAAGCCGGCCGGCAGCCGCAGCAGCGGCAGGCCCGTGGTGTCGTCGGGCACCGGGGCGAGCGGGCCGTAGCCGACGCGCTTGCACGCTGCGCTCGCGACGCGCGGCAGGAGGCCGCCCGTCGCGCCCGCGAGCGCCAGGCCTCCCGCGATCGCCCCCGCGGTGCGGCCGAGGAAAGCACGTCGTCCGAGCGCGCCGCGCTCCGCCGCCGTTGCGATGTCCGCCCCATCGTTCTCTCGCATGTCGGATCTCCTTTACGCTGCGCCGTGCCGTGGGCTCCGGCGCAAAGACCCGTAGACGAGCGAGGTGACGTCGCGATGAAGCGGCCGTGAAACGGCCGCGATCTTCTCGTGAAGGAAGCGCGGGTCAGCGAGCTGCGGCGAGCAGCGCGTCGAGGCGCAGCTCGAGGTACGCGACGGGCATCCTGACGCCCCAGCGCTCGAGCACCTCGGGGTGCAGCTCGCCGAGATGCCCCGCGGCGCGTCCGCCGACGAGCACCTCGGCCGCGCGTCCCGGCAAAAACGTGCCGCTCTCGAGCGGGCGCAGCTCGGCGGGCGCGTCGAGGTAGTAGCCGAGGTAGCTCAGCACCGAGTGCGCGTCGGAGAAGCTCGCCGACGGGTGCGCGACGAGCGCGCCGAGAAGCGACGTCGTGCGGCTCGCGTGCGGGTCGCCCGGGTCCGGCACGACGACCTCGCCGACCTCGAACACGCGGTGCGGGTACGCCGTCTTCGCGCTCCGCTCCTCGACCGCGAGCAGCGAGGCGAGGAGCGTCGGGCGCAGCGCCGCGTAGCTCTCGCTCATCGGGTTCTCGAGCGCGACGACGGACGCGGCGTCGGCGCCGAGACGCGTCGTGACGTCGGCGCGCGAGCACAGCACGTTGGCGATGATCTCCTCGAAGCCGAGGCCGATCATCAGCTCGCGCACCCTGTCCTCGTGCAGCGTGAGGCGCGCGAGCCGGCCCGGCGTGAAGCGCTCGGGCCACACGGGAGAGAGGTGATTGACGCCGATCGCGATCGCCAGGTCCTCGACCGCGTCGACGGGGTGCATGTAGTCCTGGCGGTAGGGCGCGGTCGCGACGCGCGTGCGGCCCTTGCGGAGCTCGACGTCGCAGCCGTACGCGGTCAGGAGGCGCTCGATTTCATCGGGCGGAAGCGGCTCGCCGAGGAGGCGCGCGAAGTCTCCTGTCGGGACCTCGAGCTCGTTCGTCAGCGGGTACGGCGCGCGCACCTCGCGTCCGAACGGCGTGTCGAACGCGTACTCGACGACGACCGGCTCGACCTCCCAGCCGCGGTCCGCGAGGTCGACGGCGAGGACGTTCTCGATCAGCAGCACCGCGCGCAGGTCGGTGCCGGTGGCCTCGACGAACAGCTCGCGGTCGCCCGGCACCACCTCGCCGATCGCGCGCGAGTTGATGATCGGCGGGAACGACAGGATGCCGCCGCGCCCGTCCTCGAGCAGCGGGTAGACGGGAGCGCCGGCGAGGATGTGCGCGTACTCGATGCCCTTCGGGTGGCGCTCGAGGATCTGCTGCAGGTCGAGCTCGTCGTCCATGCCGAGCGGCACGAAGCGCGCGCCTCGCGGCGCGACCATGCGGTAGCGGACCGGGAAGCGGATCTTCTCCGCGCGGTAGATGCCGACGGAGACCGTCTTGCGGCGCGCGCCGTAGCCGTCGCAGAGCTTCTCCTGCGACTGGATGAGCTCGGCGAGCGAGTCCTCGGTGACCGCCGGACCGCGGGCGAGGAAGCCCGCGACGTAGGGACGGACCTCGGTGGCGCGCGCGTCGACCAGGATGCGCTTGCCGCCCGGCTCGTCGGTGAAACATTTATACGCGTCGCCGCGCCCGCGGCGTCGCGCGCGGAGCTGGCGCGCGATGCCGGCGGCGCTCCACAGGTCCGGGCGGTTGGTGTCGTTGAGCTCGATCTTGGTGCGCCCGGTCGCCGGGTCGGCGCCCTTCAGCTCGCCCTTCACGAGCTCGAGGTCGGCCTCGACCTGGTCCGCCGGGTAGTCGTCGCCGACGAGGCGAGCGAGGTCGGCGAGGTCAACGAGGATCGTCGGCATCGCTCGCTACTCGAGGATCGGGCTCCGCCGGCTGCGCAGGAAGTCGAGGTCCGGCGAGAACAGGTCGCGGATGTCGTCGATGCCGAGCGCGACCATCGCCATGCGGTCGAGCCCGAGGCCCCAGGCGATGACCGGCACGTCGATGCCGAAGGGCTTCGTCACCTCGGGGCGGAAGATGCCGCCGCCGCCGAGCTCCATCCAGCCGATCTTCGGGTGGCGCATGTGCGCCTCGACGCTCGGCTCGGTGAACGGGAAGTAGCCCGGCGTGAAGCGCATCTCCTCGGCGCGCGCGATCTCGAGCCCGAAGAGCTTCATCAGCCCGAGCAGGTGGCGCAGGTTGACCTCCTCGCCCAGCACGATGCCCTCGATCTGGAAGAAGTCGGGCGCGTGCGTCGCGTCGACGTCGTCGTAGCGGAAGCAGCGCGCGATCGCGAAGTACTTGCCGGGGATGCTCGGGCTCTTGCCGAGCTGGCGCGCGGACAGCGCGGTGCCCTGGCTGCGCAGGATGAGCCTTCGGGTCGCGTCGCGGTCGAAGGCGTAGCGCCAGCCGATCGAGCCGGTGTCGCCGCCGGTCTCGTGCGCCCGCGCGACGTTCGACGCGGCGGGCTCGGGTAGCTCCGTTGCTCGCGGCATGCCCTCGACGAAGTAGACGTCGTGGATCGCGCGCGCGGGGTGGAACTGCGGCATGAACAGCGCGTCGTTGTTCCAGAACTCGCTCTCGACGATCGGCCCGCGCATCTCCTCGAAGCCGAAGGAGATCAGCTTGCGCTTGACGGCGTCGAGGAACTCCCGGTACGGGTGGCGCCGGCCGCCGGTCGTGCGCGGCGGCGGGATCTGCAGGTTGTAGGCGCGGAACTTGTGCTTGCGCCAGGTGCCGTCGCGCAGCATGTCCGGCGTGAGCTGCGAGATCTCGTCGGCGACGTCCTGTGACTTCGCTGCGAGGTCCCTTCCGAGCGCCGTCAGCTGGAGCGTGCGGCGGCGCTGCTCGCCCTGCTTGATGCCGAGCGACGAGCGGCCGGGCTTCTTCGCGAGCTCGCGCGCGCGCTGCCACTCGTGTGGTGCGAGGTCCGGCTCGAACCAGCGGTCCCTGGTCGCGAGCTTCGCGACCAGGCCCTGGTCCGCCTCGATGCCCGACCAGTCGGCGCCGGGCGCGAGCGCGAACTTGCCCTGCTCGACGGTGATGAGCTTCGCCTTCCTGAGCGCACCGATCGCGGCCGACAGATCCTTGGCGTCGCCGAGGTCCGCCATGGCGGCGGGCCCCTGCTCGAGCCGGCGGCGGATCGCGAGCTCGGGGATGCCGCTCCTCGCGAACTCCCGCCCGGTGTCGTCGAGCGCGACGAACGGGACGCTCTCCTCGCTCGCGGCCTCGAGCGCGGCCTTGGCGAGAAGCCACTCGCTCGCCATGCGGGCCTGGGCTTCCTGGATGGCGGCGCGCTCGGCGAGGTCGGCTTCGCCGAGCGCCGTGCCGGCGCCCGCCAGCGCGCGCAGCACCTTGGCTTCCAGCGGGTGCAGGGTGGAGGAGAGTTCGTCGAGCGTGCTCACGGGTGCCTCGGGCGGGACGAGAGGGTCGTTTATCGGTCAGCGCGCGGCCGTGCCATGCTGCGACGAAGGTCGCCGAGCTGAACGATCTCGACGGCCCCGCCATCGATTGCTTCGAAGATCGGCTCCACGACGGGAAGGAAGGTCGCGTGCTCTTCGATGAGATAGATGAACGCGACCGTATCGACAGCGATCCTCGCGCCTCGAGGAGCCTGGTCAGCTCCAAGCGTCGCGCTCTCGCCGGACGTGCTCGGCCGGGTCGATTCCTTTCCAGGCCGTCTTGCCCAGGCCACGAAGCTCGAGGATGGAGGTCCGGGGCGCTTCCTCGACCGCCTCGCCGAGGATGCGGATCACCTCCTGCGAGATCGACCGCCGCTCGCGCTGGGCGCGCGCGCGGAGCTTGCGGTAGAGGCTGTCGGGGACGTTCTTCACGTTGAGCGTAGCCACAGCTCCTCCGTTGTTCCTCCCAAAATGGAGGAACAGCCCGGACATGTCGACTCGGAGGCCACGCCTTCGCAAGGTTGGGCACTGGGTGCAGCAGGGAGCGTCGGCAATCGGTACGTACTCGCCCGGCCGAGCCGTTTCGCGCGCCGAGCGCCAGGGGGTGAAGCGATGTCCGTCTTTCGCAAGGAGCAGAACCGGGTCCACAGCATGCAGGGCAACCACATCGCCGGCGTCGCGACGCCGACGAGCGGGGCGCGGCAGGTCGAGATGTGGCACGGCCGCATGGATGCCGACTCCGCGACACCGCCGCACAGCCACGACACGGAGGAGGTCGTCCTGTTCTTGACGGGCACCGGCCGGGCGACGGTGGGCGATCGCGAGGTCCGCTACGCAGCCGGCGACACGCTGATCCTGCCGGCGGCGGAGGTGCACCAGATCTTCGCCGAGACCGAGAGCACGTTCGTCAGCGCCATGCCGATCGGCGGGACGGTGAAGCTGCCGGACGGTGACGTGATCGAGCT
>JBFMAS010000121.1:0-5227 GCA_040755575.1 Thermodesulfobacteriota bacterium | reverse complement strand
GGCGGCGGCCGGCTTCCCGAGGCCATTGCCGGCGCTACTTGCCCGACCGGACGACGCGGTCGGTCTCGTAGATCTCGTCGGGGATGTCGATGTAGTACTCGGTCGGGTTCACGGGCATGCCGGTGACGGTCGCGCGGTCGAGCTTGTAATTGACGGCATAGCCCGCGTTGCCGCCGCCGCCGGTGCGAACGTAGAACGGCTCGTCGTCGACCTTGGTGACGTGGAACTGCGGCAGCGCGTAGTTGACGAGCGCGTTGCCCTTCCAGTCGTACTTGTTCTTCCAGTAGCCGCGCCCCGTCTCCTTGTCGAGATACAGCACCTGCTTGCCGTAGAGGTAGTACGGGTTCTTCGGCACCGCCTCGACGATCCACACCGGACGCGGCACGAGCGCCCACTGGATCGGCGCCCACGCGACCAGGCCCTCGCCCTTCTGCCAGCCCTCGGTCTGCGGCGGGATCAGCGGGTAGTTCGGCGTCTCGAGCCGCCAGCCGACCTCCGAGGAGTCGATCAGATCGGACACCACCTCGTCGGGCTTGATCCGGCGGATCGGGGAGCCCTTCTCCAGCGCCGGCTTGTCGAAGTGCGCCAGCACCGTGGCTTCGCCGACCAGCTTGAAGGTGAAGTCCTCGGGCTTGCCGTCGAAGTACGGTCCGTCGTCGAGCGAGATGTCCGAGCCGAGCAGACCGTCGGAGCGGTTCGCCGGGTTGATCGGGCGCACGCGGCGCAGCGCGGGGACGTACGTCCAGGCCTGGTCCTGCTTGTCGCCGTCGCGGTAGCGCCAGTTGAGATTAACGATGCCGTTGACGTCCGCGGGCTCCTTCACCACGCCGAGCGTCCGCGACAGGATGTTGAGCGGGTTGTCGCCGATCCGCTGCTGAAAGTACGGCGTCTGCCCGTCGTAGTACTTGAAGGTCACGTCGGTGGAGATGCGGCGGAGAGGGCCGTCGCGCGAGATCCAGTTGACCGGCGAGTTGGTGTGGAACCCACCCTCCCAGTAGAGCGCGTAGAACCAGTTCCAGATCGCCTTCGAGCCGGCCTTCGGGTCCTTCGGATCGATGTCGGGGAACGGCTGGCCGGTGATCACCGGCGGGCGCTTGCCGGTCGCCTTCTCGACCACCGTGCCGTTCTCGTCGATGTCGAACTTGCCGCGGTTCTTCTCCGAGACGGCCTGCAGGTTCGGGTCGATGAGCGAGCGGTTGACGGCCTCCAGCTTGATGATCGGGTTCGCGTACTCGCCGCGCTTGTAGAACTCGAGGATCTCATCGGGCATGTGCCCCTTGGCGATCTCCCAGTTGTCCTTGGTGAGCATCGTCCCCGACGGAACTTCCTCGATCGGGTCGGCGGCGTGGACGGCGGGGGTGGTGAGGAGCACCAGCACCAACGAGGCGCGCTGCCAGACCTGGCGTATCCTCGACTTTCGCATGGAATGAATCCTTTCGGTGAGGGTCCGGGCGCCGCCGAAGCGGCGTCCCGGCGCCTCATTGTGAGCGACCGATCGACGCGCGGTCAAACCCGTCAATTGAGCTGGTAGGTCGCACGGAACCACACCTGGTCGCGGTCGCGGATCAGGCCGACGCCCGGCGTGTAGCCGTTGTTGCCGTCGCCGAACGTGTGGACGTTGATGTACTTGAAATCGAACAGGAAGGAGTCGGTGAGCCGGTAGCCGACCGACGGGGCGAACGCGAGCGCGCCGCGGAAGGTGCCGATCGTGGTGAGCTGCGGCGTCAAGCGCCCGCCCATGAAGTCCGAGCGCACCGTCGCCTGGACGAATGCCTCGAAGGGATCCTGGTTGACGAAGTCACACCCGGGCGCCTGGTCGAGGTTCCTGTTGTCGCAGTTCTGCCCGGCGATCTGCCCCGCGGCGGGGCCGCCCGCGAGCTCGCGGTCGATCGCGGACGGCTTGATGATCGGGGTGCGGAAGTCCTTGGTGTCGGACTCGTCGAGGTTCGCCTGGAAGACCAGCGACATGACCGCGAGGAAGCTCGCCGCCGGGTTGATCTCCGGAATGAAGAAGTTGTGATCGACGCCGAGCTCGCCGCGCAGCACGTTGGCCGTCTCGTACGTCCCGGGCTGCTGGACGCCCGACGCGATGGCCGAGCCGATGCCCTTGAAGGCGAGGAACTGCGGCTCGTTGTTGAACAGCTCGAGCTCCGTGCGGACGATCGAGTTCAGCGTGTCGCTGTACCAGCTCAGCGCGCCGCCGATGACGTTGGTCAGGCCGTGGTGCAGCAGCGTCGTGACGAACTGCCCGGGGCCGTTCGGGTTCGCCTGCGAGATGCCCGCGAGGGTCGGAACGGGGATCGTCTGGAAGGTGCGGTAGAACCAGACCGACAGGTTGTAGTCGCGGTTGATCACCGTCTGGAACTTGAAGCCGTAGCGCGAGTTGCCGGTCTCGAAGCGCGGCAGCTTGTCGAACACCTGGATCGCGCGCCCCTGCAGCGGCGGCGGCTGCGAGTACGGGCTCACGCCCTGGATGTTGAGGTAGCCGGTCTCGGTGTCGAGCCAGCCCGGCACCCAGTAGGCGTCGAGGAAGCCGCTCGAGAACGGCCCCAGGACCGAGAACAGCTCGTACGTCATGCGCAGCGTCCACAGCGGGATGCGCGCCTCGTCGAGGTCCATCTGCAGCCCGGGCAGGAGCAGCACGTCGAACGGGTTGTTCGCGTCGAGCAGCCCGATCGTGTCGGCCTCGCCCCAGGAGATCGCCTGGCGGCCGATGCGCATGAACCAGGGGCCCTTCGAGAGGTTCAGGTAGGCCTCGTTGACGCGCGTGCGCCGGCCGTAGAACTCGCGGCCGTCGCGCCGCCGGCCGGTGTTGTTCAGCGCCTGCTCGACCGAGTAGCCCTCCGAGTAGAAGGCCGCCTCGACGCCGAAGTTCTTGGTCTTCGCGAGGTTCTCGCGATAGCGCTCCGGCCCGAAGTCGTAGATCCCGTCGTAGAAGCCCCAGATCGCGAGCCGTCCGCTGATGTCGTCGAAGAACCCGCGCCATCCGGTGAGCCGGCGGAAGTCCACCTCGAGCTCCGGGTTGTAGAAGTTGCGCCACTGCTTGAGGTTGCCCGGATCGATCGGCGGCTGCGTGTACTCCTGCGAGTACTCGGTCGAGAGCGTGACCTGCGAGTAGAAGCGCCCGCGCAGCTCGACCGCGTCGTTCTGTCCGAACTTGATCGCGTCGGCGACGCCGGGCCCCAGGAGAAGCCATGCGATCGCCACCGCGCCGGCTCCTCGCGACGCGACGAGCCGCGCCAACCCCGTCCTTCTCCTCCCGGATCGAGCAACCATGCTGGCCTCCCTCCTCGATGACCGGCTAGCCCGCCGCGCCCGCGGGGCGCGGGCGTCCAATGTATCGCGCGGTACATCCGTGCCGCGTCGAAACGCGCGCAAACTACTCAGCGTCACGGCAGCATGTCAACGCCGACGGTGGTCGGACGGCGCGCACGCCGGCGAGCGTGCGGTCGCGTGCGCGTCGTGGTAGCGCAGCGCGGCGGATGTCGGAGGCGACGAACACCCACCGCCGGGCACGGCTGCTTCTCGCGGTCGGCGCGGCGGCCGGACTCGTCCTGGCTGCGTTCGACCTGCTGCGCGCGCCGCACGCCGCCGAGCCGCTGCCCGCGGGCGCGGTGGCGACGGTCAACGGCGTCGCCGTCCCAGCCGCGGAGTACGAGCGCGCGCTGTCCGCGCTCGCCGCCGACCGCAGGACGCCGCTCGACGAAGACGATCGCCGCCACGTCCTCGATCGGCTGATCGACGAGGAGCTGCTGGTGCAGAAGGGGCTCGACCTCGAGCTGCCGCGCCGCGACCGCCGCGTGCGCTCGGACATCGTCGCCTCGGTGGTCGAGTCCGTGGTCGCCGAGGCGGCGGCCGACGTGCCCGGCGATGACGAGGCGCGCGCCTTCTACGCCGACAACCGCGCGCTCTTCACCCGCCCCGGGCGGGTCCGCGTGCGTCAGGTCCTGGTGCGCGTGACGCCGGAGCGGCCGGACGCGCCGGCGCGGGACCGCGCGAGCCAGGCCGCGGAGCGGCTCCGCGCCGGCGAGGAGTTCGCGACCGTCGCTGGCGAGCTCGGCGACCGACCGATCGTGCCGCTGCCGGTGGGAAAGCTCGATGCCGAGAAGCTGCGCGAGTACCTCGGCCCGACCGTGACGCGAACGATCGCGCAGCTGCCGGTGGGCGCGCCGAGCGACCCGGTGCGCTCGGCCGCCGGCTACCACGTGATCGAGGTGCTGGAGCGCGACCCGGACGTGACGCCGCCGTTCGAGGAGATCGCCGATCTCGTGCGCGGCGAGCTGCGCCGCCGGCGCCAGGACGACGCGCTCCGCCGCTACCTCGGGGAGCTGCGCGACGCGAGCGCCGTGCAGATCCGCGAGCCCGCGCCGTGAGCGAGCCCGCGCCGCGAGGGACTGCTCGACGCGCCGAACGCATGCAGCGCAGCGAGCGCGCACGACGCAGCCCGGCGCGGCGCCGCACCCGGCACGCGTGCGCCGCGGCCGCCGTCCTGGTCCTCGCCGCAGCCGCAGCGGCGGGCGCGCACAGCCGAAGCATCTCGTACTCGAGCTGGGACGTCGACGCCGCGGGCGCGCGCGTGCGCGTCCGGATCACGGCGCTCGATCTCTCGCTGCTGCGCCTCGCGGGCGACGCGAGCGAGGCGGACGCGGCCGCGCGCTACGCCGCGCAGCACCTCGTCCTCGAGCGCGACGGGCGGCCCTGCACGGCGAGCGAGGCCCCGCGCGCCCTGCCCGCGAGCGAAGGATGGCGCGTCCTCGAGTGGCGCGTCGACTGCCCGAGCGGCGGGCGCACCGTGCGCAGCGATCTGCTCCTCGACGTCGCACCGTCGCACCTGCACTTCGCGCGCGTCCGCGGCCCCGACGGCGCCGTCGCGGAGCGCGTGCTCACTGCGGAGGAGCCGGCCTGGCAGCTCGAGGGCGCCGAGCGAGCGGAGCCGGCGCAGGGCGGCTCCTTCGGCCGCTACCTCCTGCTCGGCGTCGAGCACATCGTCTCCGGCTGGGATCACCTCGCGTTCGCCGCCGCGCTGCTGCTGCTCGCGCGCACGCTGCGCGAGGTCGCGACGCTCGTCACCGCGTTCACGCTCGCGCACAGCGTCACGCTGGCGCTCGCGGTGCTCGGCCTGGTGCGTCCCGACGCGGCGGCGGTCGAGTCGCTGATCGGCTTCTCGATCGCGCTGGTCGCGGCGGAGAACGCCTGGCTGCTCGCCGGCCGCGACCGCGCGGTTCCC
>JBFMAS010000120.1:0-3528 GCA_040755575.1 Thermodesulfobacteriota bacterium | reverse complement strand
CCGTTCTACGCCGGGCTGGCGCCCGCCTCGCGGCGGAGCTTGCCGTACAGGCGGAACAGCTCGTAGAAGGCGCGCGCGATGACGCGCGGGTTGCCGCCCGAGGAGCGGCCCTTCTCGCGCGGCAGGTGGCGGACCGGTACCTCGACGATGCGCGCGCCGCGCGCCTGCAGCCGGGCGAGCAGCTCGGCCGAGAACATCGCCCCGCCGGCCTCGATGACGAGGCCCTCGAGGACGCGGCGGTCGAACAGCTTGAAGGCGCAATCGACGTCGCGCACGGGCACGTGGAGCAGCGTGCGGATGAGCCAGTTCCACGCGTGCGCGTTGGCGATGCGGATCGCGTTGTCCTGCCGGTCGACGCGGTAGCCGACGACGACGTCGTGGCCGTCGAGCTCGCGGATCAGGTCGGCGAGCTGGCGCACGTCGAACTGGCGGTCGCCGTCGGTGAAGAACGCGTACTCGAGCGCGCCCGCGGTGAGACCGCTCCACACGGCGGCGCCGTAGCCGCGGTTCACCGGATGGCGCACGACGCGGACGCGCGGGTCCTGCGCCGCGATCGCCGAGGCGCGCTCGTAGGTCGCGTCGCGCGAGCCGTCGTCGACCACGATGACCTCGAAGCGCTCGGCGACATCGGGTAGAACCGCGAGCAGGTCGGCGATCATCGGCCCGACGTTGTCTTCTTCGTTGTGTGCCGGGAAGGACGCGGACAGGCCTGGTAGGCGCGTGGCGACGCTCACGACGCGCGGCTCCACGCGGGAGGAGGCAGCGAGTCCCGCGCGGACGTCGCGCCGGTGGCAGCGCGGCGCGTGGGGATCCGAAGGACGTGCAGACGCAGCGAACGATCGAGGACGAGGTCGACGCCGCCGCGGACGCGGCCGCATCGCCGCCGCTCGCACGTCCGCTCGAGCGCGGCACGCGGCTCGACGCGCTGCTGCTCGGCGTGCTCGCGCTCGCCGTCTACTGGCTGTCGAACGACGGCCAGTTCATGTTCTTCAACTACCACCTGCACCTCGCCGTCTCGCTGCTGAACGGACGCCTGTACATCGCGAATCCGCCGTCGTGGCTCACCGAGTTCGCGTTCGCCGACGGCAAGCCGTACGTCTACTTCGATCCCTTCCCCGCGATCTTCCTGCTGCCGCTCGCCGCGCTCTGGGGGCTCGCCGTCAACCTCGCGCGCGTGTCGATCGTCGTCGGCGCGTTCAACGTCGGGCTGACGCGGCTGATGCTCGGCGCGCTCGGCGTCGAGCGTCGGACCGCCAACTGGTGCACGGCGCTGTTCGGCTTCGGCACCGTCCACTACTACGCCGCCTGGTACGGCAACACGTGGATGCTCGCGCACCTGCTCGCGGTCGGCGCGCTCACGCTCGCCTGGCTCGAGGCGCGCGGAGCCGCGAACCCGTACCTGCTCGGCCTGTTCTCGGCGCTCGCGGCGACGAGCCGTTCCCCGGCCGCCCTCGGCACCCCAGTGTTCCTTTTGCTTGCGCTCCACCGCCGTCCCCGCGTCGGGACCGCCCTCGCGTTCGCCGTGCCGCTCGTCGCGACGGCTGTCCTCCTCGGTCTGTACAACTTTGCCCGTTTCGGTGACTGGCTCAACAACGGCTACCTGCTCGCGAACCAGGCGCTGCTGAACCCGCAGTATGGCTCGTTCAGCTGGCGCTACATCGGCAAGAACGTCTACCAGTACTTCCTGCGCGTCCCCGAGCCGAGCTCGAGCTGGCCGTATCTCGTCCTGACCGATCACGGCCTGAGCCTGATCGCGACGACGCCTGCCGTGCTTCTGCTCTTCCGTCGCGGCTGGAGCCGGCGCGTCGCGGACGCGGCGCTGCTCGGCCGGCTGGCGCTCGCCGCGTGCGCGCTGATCTTCGGCCTCTACCTCTGCTACTTCTGGGACGGCTGGCGGCAGTTCGGCAGCCGCTACACGCTCGACTTCACGCCCTTCCTGATCGTCGCGCTCGCGCTGCGCAACGACGCGCGCCCCGGGCTGCGCGGCTGGCCGCTGCCGGCGCTCGTCCTGCTGAGCATCGCGATCAATGTCTGGGGGACGTGGTACTGGCGCTACCAGCGCATGTGACCGCAACCGTGAGCCGCCCGGGGTTTTTCACCCTACGAAGCACGGCCGCCTCGGGGGTCTCCTCTCTTGCGCGGCGAACCCACGTATTCCACTAATCGAAGACGAGCGATGACCGTCGAATCGACTCCGTTTCGTGCCCTGCCCGACCTCGAGCGCGCCCTCGTGGCGCTCGTCGAGGAGCATCTGCTCGACGGCAGCACGCGCCTCGATGCCGCCGCGCCGCTGTCTTCCGCCGGCCTCGACTCGATGGCGGTGATGCAGCTCCTCCTGCTGATCGAGGATCGCTTCGGGCTCTGGCTGCCCGAGGAGGACCTGACGCACGAGAACTTCGCGTCCATCCGCACGCTCGCCCGCGCCGTCGCGCGGCGGCTCGCGGAGCGCGAACGGGTGCTTTGACGGCGGTCACGCGCTGCGACGTCCTGGTGGCCGGGGGCGGCAGCGCGGGCCTCGCCGCGGCGGTCGCGGCGGCGCGCAGCGGCGCCCGCACGCTGCTCGTCGAGTGGCACGGGACGCTCGGCGGCATGGCGACGGCGGCGCTCGTGCACTCGGTCTGCGGCCTCTACCTGCTGCGCGAGGACCCGGGCGCCGTGCCGGCGAACCCCGGCTTCGCGACCGAGCTCGCCGAGCGGCTGCTCGCGCTCGGCGGCGCGTGGGGCCCCGTGCGCATGGGGCGCGTCGACGTGCTGCCGCATCGCCCCGCCGCGTTCGCGCGCGCGGCCGACGAGCTGGCCTGCGCGACGCCCGACCTCGAGGTCCGCTTCCACAGCGCGGTGGTCGGCGTCGAGGGCACGGCCTCCGTGGAGGCGGTCGACCTGTCGTGTCGCGGCGTGCGCGAGCGCGTCGTGCCGCGCTGCGTGGTCGACGCATCGGGCGACGCCGTCGTCTTCGCGCTGCTCGGCGCGCGCTTCGAGATGGAAGCGAGCGAGCGCCTGCAGCGTCCCGCGTTCGTCTTCCTGCTGGAGGGCGTCGCGGACGGTGCGCTCGCCGAGCAGCGCAGGCTCGCGCTCGCGCACCGGCTCGCGTCCGCGGTGCGCGCCGGCGCGCTGCCCGACGGCGCGCTCGGCGCGTCGCTGCGCGCCACCGACCGCGCCGGCGAGGCGTACGTCACGATCGACCTCGCCGGGCCGCCCGGCGCGACGTACGACCCGACCGACCCGCGCTGCCTCGCCGCGCTCGAGGTGCACGGCCGCGCGCTCGCCGCGACGCTGGTCGACTACCTGCGCGCCGAGGCCGACGGCTTCGCGCGCTGCTGGATCGCGGCGCTGCCGGCGCGCGTCGGCATCCGCGAGAGCCGCCGCGCGCTCGGCGAGCGTCGCATCGAGACGTCCGACGTCGAGCAGGGCGCGACCTTCGCCGACGCCGTGGCGCTCGCCACCTGGCCGATGGAGATGCGCGAGCAGCCGACCGGCCCGCGGCTGCGCTTTCCGCGCGACGGCCGCCCGACGCAGATCCCGCTCGGC